>DATKWS010000048.1:0-12404 GCA_035529435.1 Patescibacteria group bacterium | reverse complement strand
CCTGAGTATCGATGCGGCGTGCACCATGTCCTCAAACCTGCCGTTCGTACACGATCCGAGAAACGCCGTGTCGATCCTCGTTCCGGCGATCCCCGCGATCGGTTTCACGTTCGAGGGGCTCGGCGGGCAGGCCGCCATCGGTTCGACCGCGCCGAGGTCGATCGTGAGCGAATCGGTGTATCGGGCATCCGGGTCGGCAGTGACCGGTTTGATCGAATCGTCTCCGGACCGCTCATGGATGAATCGAAGCGTCGTCTCGTCGACGGGTAGAAAAGCGGCGATCGCTCCCATCTCGGTCGCCATGCTCGCGACGGTGATCTTGCCTGAAAGGCTGAGCGCCTCCGCCCCCGCTCCGGTGAATTCGATCGCCTTGCCCAGCGCGCCGGCGGAGCCGAGATGCCGTATAACGGCGAGTGTTACATCCTTCGCCGTCACGGGATAGGTGAATTCTCCCTCGAGCACGACCCGCATCGTGGCCGGCACCTCGAACCAGTTCCGCCCCGATGCGAAGACATAGGCGATGTCGCGATCGCCCATGCCCTGACCGAAACAGCCGATCGCACCCATGATGTTGAGATGGCTGTCGGTCCCGACAACGATTCCTCCCGGCAGCGCGATACCCCGCTCGATCATTATGTGGGAACCGATACCGGCACGCACGTCGAAGACGCGTATGCCCGTCTCGCGTGCGAAGACGCGGCACGTCTGCTGGTTTTCCGCGTACCCCGTATCGCGCGCCGGAACATTGCAATCGAAGGTGAAGTACGTTCGCACCGGGTCATCGATGTACGGCGGTTCGTAGTACCGCCGCAGGTTCTTCACGACGCTGGCACCACCGAAATCCCTCGCGGAGCGGACGTCGATACCGATCCATACTACGTCCCCCGCCGTGACATCCCTGCCGGAATGAGCCGACAGGATCTTCTCGATAATGGTCTTTCCGATCGCCATCGCCCCCCTTCAGCGCACCGGTGAGTCAGTTGCTTTTCGGCCGAACCGCGCGATCCCATTGAAACCGGTTCCACGCGAGCGATATGAAACAAGCGTGCTACAGCTTCCGCGCCACTTCCTCGGCGACCTCGAGCGTCGTATTGGTACCGCCCATGTCGTACGTGCGTACCGATCCTTCCCGTATCACCGCGGCGACCGCGGCCTCGATCCGCGCCGCCATTTCACTCTCTCCGAGCCACTCCAGCATCAGGCGGGCCGCGAGCAGCGTCGCCATGGGATTCACCTTGTACTGCCCTGCGTACTTCGGCGCCGATCCGTGCGTCGGCTCGAAAACGGCGTAGCCGTCACCGATATTCGCCGCCGATGCGAACCCGAGACCGCCCACGAGCTGCGCTGCCAGGTCGCTGATGATATCGCCGAACATGTTCGACGAGACGAGGATGCTGTAATCCTCGGGATTCTTGACGAGCCACATGCACATCGCATCGACGTTTGTCTCCCAGAGCTCCACGCCGGGGTATTCCTTGGCCATCGCGCGCGCCTCGCGCACCATCAAACCGCTCGTCTCGCGGATGACGTTCGGTTTCTCGACGACCGTCACGGACGGGCGTCCCGTCTTCTTTGCATACTCGAATGCACTCCTCAGGATGCGCCGGCAACCGTTGCGCGTGAAGATCCTGAGGCTTATCGCCACTTCGTCCCCACCGAGCTTGGCGAAGCGCTTGAATTTCTTGTGGCTGGCATCAAGTTGCTCCATGAGCTCCCGCGGCGTCGGAAAGAATTCGACGCCCGAGTAGAGTCCCTCGGTATTTTCCCGGAACACCACGAGGTCGATCGTATCGCGGTAGTTCAAAGGATTTCCCGGGAATGCCTTGCACGGCCGCATGTTGGTATGGAGATCGAAGAGCTGCCGCAGACCGACGATGGGGCTCGAGTAGACATACCCCTTGTCCCGCAACGAGGGATCGAGCTCGGCCGCCGCCTCTTCCTTCGGTTTCGAGGTGATGGCGCCGAACAGCGCACAGTCCGTTTCATTGAGCAGCTTGATTGTCCTCTCGGGGAGCGGATTCCCCTCCTTTTTCCAGAATTCCCAACCGATGTCTCCGTGCACGTACTCGGCGTCGAGCTTCAGTGTATCGAGAACGATCTTCGCCGCTTCCATGACCTCGTTCCCGACACCGTCACCGGGTAACCACGCAATTCGGTACATTGATGCCTCCTATGAACTCGTACGCGTGAACCATATTCACTAATCCTTCGGGAGCTTGATGAATCCATTGTCCTGCAGAATGTGGAATGTTTCCCGCGATTTCTTGATGGTCGTTTCAGCGATCGAGAACAGTTCGTCCCAGCTCTTGTCGATGCGCGCGATCCCCTGCTCGATCGCCATGCGTCCGACCGAGGCCGCCTCGCGTGGGTACACTTCCCACTCGTCCATCGTCGGGATAAGGTAATCTTCCCTGAGACCCTGGTCCTCGGCGCACCTGGCGAGTTCCTCGGCGGCCGCAATACACATCTCGTCGGTGATCGTCTTCGCCATGACATCGAGCGTTCCCCTGAAGATACCGGGAAATCCAAGGGAATTATTGACCTGGTTGGGGAAGTCACTCCGGCCCGTCGCCACGATGCGGGCACCCGCTTCCTTGGCTTCCCACGGCCAGATCTCGGGGATAGGATTGGCGCAGACGAAAACCACCGCGTCCGTGCTCATACGCTCGATCCATTCCTTCTTGATTGTATCGGGACCCTGCTTCGAGAGCGCGATCAGTACATCCGCTCCCTCCATCGCCGTGGGAACATCACCCGTTCTTCCCTCGCCGTTCGTCGTCACGGCTATGTCCCATTTCTCCTTGTACTTTTCCTTGAGCTCCTCGCGACCCTTGTGGAGAATGCCCTTGCTGTCGCACATGATGATATTCTCCGGTGTCACCCCCGCCTTCATGATCATGCGGGCGATGCAGATGTTGGCCGCGCCGGCCCCGACCATCGCGACCTTCACCTTCGCTATGTCCTTGCCCACGATCTTGAGCCCATTGATGAGACCCGCAACGGTCACCGCCGCGGTCCCCTGCTGGTCGTCGTGCCATACCGGGATGCGGCACTCCTTGCGCAGCGTGTCGAGTATGCGGAAGCATTTCGGTTGCGAGATGTCCTCGAGGTTCACGCCGCCGAATGTCGGTTGGAGCAGTTTCACCGTTTCGATAATTGCATCGGGATCCTTGGTATCGAGGCAGATCGGGAATGCGTCCACACCGCCGAGATACTTGAACAGGAGCGCCTTGCCCTCCATCACGGGCAACCCGGCCTCCGGCCCGATATCGCCGAGCCCGAGAACGCGCGTGCCGTCCGAAACGACCGCCACGAAGTTCCACTTGTTGGTATAATCGAAGACCCGTTCCGGATTGTCCCGGATATCGAGGCACGGCTTCGCCACGCCGGGTGTGTACCAAATGGCAAAATCGTCAAAGTTGCGTATGCAACATTTCGGCATGATCTCGACCTTGCCCTTGTAAAAGGGGTGTAGCTTCATCGCGTCCTCACCGGGCTTTTGCGCCTTGGCGATGAGTTCCTCCTTGGTGACCTTCTCGCTCATCTGTATACCTCCTCAGAGTTCGGATTGTACATCGCATCGATAGTACGACATTCCAGATCGAAATGCATACTTTACTTTACTGGATTACCACGTTTCAACCGGTCGGCGTTCAAGAGGCGAGCAGTTCTTCCCCGGTCTTCAGCCCCGCGTCAAAGGCCTTCATGTTCAGTTCCTCGGTCCCTCTCGGAACCTTTGCCAGTATCGCTTTCCGCACCGCTTCCTCGGAGACGACTCCCGCAATCTTCGTCAGGATGCCGAGCGCGACGATATTGGTGACGACCGCCTTGCCGACACTCTCGACCGCGATATCCGAGATAGGTGCACGGTACAGCTTGTACTCGCCCTCGGGAATTTCCGTGACCGCCTTCGAATCGATGATCAGGATACCGCCCTTCTTGAGATCGCAGGAGTACTTCCTGCATGATTCCTGGGTCAGCGACAGCAGGAGATCGAGATTCGTCGCCTTGGGATAGTCGATCTCACCGTCACTGATCACGACCTCAGCCTTGCTTGCACCGCCGCGCGCCTCGGGCCCGTAACTCTGCGTCTGGACCGCATTGCGCTGGTCGTAGATGACGACCGCCTCGGCAAGGATCTTTCCCGCGAGAATCAGGCCCTGGCCGCCGGAACCGCTCAAACGTAATTCGTACCTGTCCATTACTTCTCCGCCTTGACTTTTTCGATGAGGCGTTCGTACTCCTCGGTGTATTCGGGTAGATCCAGGTCGACTATGACACCGGTGCAGACCTTGCCCTCCCGCTCTTCGGGGGTCATCTTCGCGTACTTCGCCACCGGAACGGTATTGTCCCTGATCCATTCCATCATCTTGACGGGATGCCCCATCCGGTTCCGCCGCCCGTATGCCGTCGGACATGGAGAGAGAATTTCCACCAGTGAGAATCCCTTCTTTTCGAGGGCCCTCGTGATGATTTTTTCGAGCTTCTGGACGTAGTACACGTCCCCGCGTGCGACAAACGAGGCGCCTGCCGCCTTTGCGAGCTCGGCGATGTTGAACGGCGGCTCCTGGTTGCCGAAGGGAGCGGTCGATGCACGCATGCCGCGTGGCGTCGTCGGCGAGACCTGCCCGCCGGTCATGCCATAGATGTAGTTGTTGTAGAGGAGGACGGTGAGGTCGATGTTTCTCCTCGCCGCGTGGATGTAGTGATTTCCACCGATCGCCGTGGCGTCCCCGTCCCCCATGACAACGATCACATGCAGCTTCGGATTCGCCAGCTTGACGCCGGTCGCGAATGCGAGGGCCCGTCCATGCGTCGTATGGAGCGTGTTGATATCGATATAGCCCGGTGTTCTGCTGGAACAGCCGATCCCCGAGACCATCACCGCATCGTCACGGTCGATGCCGAGCTTGTCGATCGATCTGATGAGCGCCTTCAGGACGATGCCGTCCCCGCAGCCCGAGCACCAGATGTGTGGAAAATTCCATTCACGGATGTACTTGAGGTAGTCGAACATCAAACCACTTCCCTGACCATATCGGCGATCTGTGTGGGCGTGATCGGTTCTCCGTCCACCCGGTGAAGTTCGTGAACGTCGACGGCACACCGTGAGGCGAGCCTGACCTCGCGCGCCATCTGGCCGAGATTCATCTCCGGCACGACAAACGCCTTGATCGATCCGGTGATCTCGCAAATTCGCTCCTCCGGGAACGGCCAGAGCACGACCGGCTCGATGAGCCCGACCTTGATTCCCTCCCCGCGGCAGATTCTCACGGCGCTGCGGGCCGAGCGGGCAACTGCACCGTATGCGAAGATCGCCACATCCGCATCCTCGAGCAGAATCTCCCGATTCCTCTCGATATCCCCGCGGTGCCGCTCGATCTTTTCCGTCAGTCGGATAATCTGTGATTCTATTTCCTGCGAGGTGTTAGTGGGAAATCCGGTTTCGTTGTGACAGAGACCGGTTACATTGTACCGGTACCCGGTGCCGAAAGGAGCGAGAATCGGTATGCAATCGTCTGTTCTCCGGTACGGCAGGTATTCTTCCGGCGGTACCGCAGGCTGCTTCCTGTTTACGATCTCGAGGGTTTCGGGGTCGGGTAGCACGACCCTCTCCGTCGTGTGCGCGACGATCTCATCGAGCAGAAGTATGACCGGTGTCATGTACCTCTCGGCGAAGTTGAACGCGAGAATTGTGTTTTGGAATGTTTCCTGTGCCGAGGAGGCGGTCAGAACGATAATACTGTGGTCTCCGTGCGTTCCCCATCGCGCCTGCTGGACATCCATCTGCGCCGGCAGTGTCGGGGTTCCCGTACTCGGTCCTCCCCGCTGCACATCGACGATGACGCACGGAACCTCGGCCATGCACGCGTATCCGATATTCTCCTGCTTGAGACTGAATCCAGGACCCGACGTCGCCGTCATCGCCTTCATGCCGGTGAGAGCCGCTCCGATAACGGCGCCCATCGCGCCGATCTCGTCCTCCATCTGGATGAATTTGCCGTCGATGCGCGGGAGTTTGACCGCCAGGGTTTCGGCGATCTCCGATGATGGGGTGATGGGATATCCCGCGAAGAATCGACACCCCGCCAGTATCGCTCCCTCCGCACAGGCCTGGTTCCCCTGCATCATGAATATGCTCTGGGATTGCTTACGCGTCATGTCGTGCCACTCCTTGTTGCAGATCCGCGTTTTCCGATCCCGTTGCCGTTCGACCTCTTCATTGGTCACGGCAAAAAAAAAGCAAGGAGCACGCTTCGTGTCCCTACTCGATCGTTATGGCAAAGTCTGGGCAGCGCAGTTCACAGAGCATGCACTTGTTGCAGTCCTCAGGCCTCGCCACCGAGACCTTGCCGCCCTCCATCTCAAGAACATGCTTGGGACAGAAGGCCACGCAGATCTCACAACCCTTGCACCACTCAACAGTAACCTTGATGACCGCCGGCTGTTTTGCTGCCGACTGATCCCCGGCCATTGTCGGTTTCTCCCGGTTCTTTTAACCCTCTTAACACAGAAATAATAATAACTTATGACAAACAGAGGGTTTACATCGGTGAAATATAAAATAGAGCGAAAATTATAGCAAGCCTTTTTGATGACTATAGCAAACTTTTTTCAGAATAATTTAAATCGAGTTGACAAGACAGCTTCGCATGATACAAACCGATCTTCGAAATAACAAGAAGTAATACAATTAATCGATTGCAATTAATGTAATTGTATTTATTCCGCCGCGGCTCTGACAACAGCGCGTACCACTGCTCCGTGCTCCCGTTCAACGGTTTCATTCGGCCGTTCCCGCCGGGCAAGGGCATTTCCCAAAACGGTACGGCGCTACTCGAGGAGGTGCTCCTCGAGAAAGAGAATCGCCGAGTAGTACATGTAGTCCCGGTTCTTCTTCTTCCTGAACCCGTGCCCCTCGTCCTTTGCGAGCAGGTACCAGGCCGTGCCCCCGTTTTCCCTGATCGCGTCGAGCATCTGCTCCGCCTCACTCGCCGGTACGCGGGGATCGTTCAGTCCCTGGATGATATACATCGGTTTTGTGATCTTGTACGCGTTCGTGGTCGGTGAGATCCTCGTGAGAAACTCGCGCATCTTCGGATCGCGCTCGTCGCCGTACTCGACGCGCCTGAGATCCCGCCGGTACTCCTTCGTGTTCTCGAGAAAGGTGACGAAGTTGCCGATCCCGACGATATCGATCCCGCACTTCAATCTATCGTTGAAATGTTCCATCACGGCGTAGACCATGTACCCGCCGTACGAGCCGCCGATAAGTCCCACCTTCGACGTGTCCAGTTCGGGCTGCTTCTCGATCCAGTCGAGCAATGCCCCGATGTCCTTCACCGAGTCCTCGCGCTTGTACCCGTTGTCGAGTGTCGTATAGGTTTTACCGTAACCGGTCGAGCCGCGCACGTTCGGCTCGAGCATCGCGACGCCGAGCTCGTTTACCGCGTACTGCGTCAGCGACGAGAAGGATGGCAGCGCCTGTCCTTCCGGACCGCCGTGCATGTCGATGAGCACCGGATAGGGCGGCTCACCCTTCACCGGCCTGTAGTAGATGGCCGGTATCATGCGGGGCTTTCCCCCCACCGTGTCGAACGTCTCGTAGTGAATCAGCCGCGGCACGGCGAACGCATCGGAATCGAGTCCGCCGATCTCGCTGTACGTCCACCGTTCAAACAAGTAACCATCGAGATCGAGCACGTACACATCGGAAGTGGTGCGGGGGGTCATCATCGTGAGGGCAAGCCGTCTTCCGTTCGGATTGAACTCCATGCCGCCGGCGATGCCCGCGGGGAACCCCGGCACTTCCTCGTACTCCATCGTTGCAGTATCGAGGATGTACAGTTTTGTAAATCCATCCTCGTTGGTCGTGAAGGCGAGCCGATCACCCCGTTCGTCGAGAACGAACTCCCCCACGTCCCAGTCGATATTTTTCGTTATGACCTTCGATTTCTTCGATTCGATGTCATAGTAACGGAGCCGCTTGAACTCGCTCTCCTCGTCCGATGAGTAATAGATACCCGTCCCGTCCTTTGACCATATCGATCCGCCGTACGCGATCTTCTCCTTCGATGGATTTATCTCCTCAAGCTCTCCCGTCCCGAGATAGAGAACATATCCGTACGATTCGCTGACGGAGACGTATCGACCGACGAGCAGCTTGGTGTCATCGGGAGACCACTCCAGCGGAAACCAGACGCCTCCCTCGGCAAGAATCGGTTTCGTATCTTCCGGACTGTCGATCGGCGTCAAGTAGAGGTCCCAGTCTCTTCCATTTCTCAGGTTCGAGTAATACACGAACCGGTCCCCCGCCTTCGACCACACCTGCCCGCCGTTTCGCGACTCGCCGTCGGAGAGCATGCCGTAGTCGCCCGTTTTGACATCGAAATAGAATATTTGGTACTGCTCTCCACCGCCGACATCCTTGGTGAAGAGGAATGCGTTCCGTCCGGGAGCGGGGCATACGGCGAGGCCCCCGACCGGCTCGTTGAAAAAGGTGAGCTGCCGGCGTGTACCACCGGGCATTCCGACGTAGTGCACCTGGTTGGTCTCCCCGAAGCGCGTCGACACGAAAATTCCCTTACCCGCGACATCCCATCCCTGCATCGATGCACCGCGTGTGTTGATGTACTGGACCATCCGCTCGATGATCCGCGGGGGAATGTCCGGAATTGTTTCGATGACGAGATTCCCCTCCTCCCGGCGTTCGACGTCGTTCCCGAATACGGGAAGGCAGGATGTCAGTACTGCGATGATCGCGAGCACAAAGGAAAGCCTTTTCATGGCGGCTCCTCTCGTACGTTGAATAAAGGATATCCGTGTGTCTGCATTGCAATGATACGGGCAGACCGACGCGCGGATGGTAGCCACGGGAGGATTTAAATGCAATCGGAAATCAGCTCTTCACGAGGAGTACCGAAAAGCTTTTCCTGATCTCGGGGCGTTCGATGACCGAGAAACCCGCCTCACGGGCCGTCCCGATATTCAGCTCGAAATCTTCGCGCGAAATATGGTTTTCCGGTTCGACCACGAGAAATTTCCCCGCCGGAACGAGCAGGGCATACACCTGTTGCATGAAACGCGAGACATCGGGAACCTCGTGAACCACGTAGAACCCGATTGAGAAGTCGATACTTCCCGCGAGATCGTCCGCGCCGAGGTCCCCGGCGGTGCAGACGCGCGCATCGATGCGATCGGCCAGCCCCGCCCGACCGGCGCGCCGCTCGAGCGCGCGGATCATCTTCGGCTGGAGGTCAATGGCGACGGTCATCCCCTCCGGCCCCACGAGCCTCGCCATCTCGAGTGTGAAAAATCCCATGCCGGGACCGATATCGAGGACCTTCATGCCGCGCCGCACGTATGGTGATAAAATCTTTTCGGGATTATGGAGCATTCTTCTGATCGGCCCGAGATGGAAATATCCGAGCCACCAGGGACAGACGCGTCCCGCCATATCGAGTCTCCCCTATCGAAGAAGAGATGGAGCTGGTGGACGGGATCGAACCGACGACCTACGCATTACGAATGCGTTGCTCTACCAGCTGAGCTACACCAGCTCCAGCAGGTATACCAATATACACGTTCGGATCGTATTTTCAATCCTTTTTTCCCGGCGGCGTACATGCTACCATTCAGGAACAGAAAGGTTTCATGCGTACCCGATCCATAACCACCGGATGCGTATTCTGCTGTCGCGATATGTATAACTACACGATCATCCTGCTCCTCATCTTTTCCATTCCGGCACGTGCATATGCAGAGATCCACCGGGTCGTGTATTCCGCCCGCGGATACTATCTCGTCATCGAAGCGCTCGATGACGACCTGCTCCACTTCGAATACGGCGACGGCGCCGTTCCCGGTTCGGATGCGCCGATACCGGCAACCGAAATGATATGCAATCCCGGTGACGGCATTCCCGCTGCTGTTTGTGCGGCTTCTTTCCGGGGACCCGAACTCTTCCTCGATCATGGCGGGGGAATACTGGAAACGAAGGACATCCTTTTGGAAATATACAGCGGCGATCTCTCGATCGGGGTAATCGACAAGACGAAGCCGAATATCGTATTGACCACGATATTCCCCCGCAATCTTCAACAACCGAACAAGGGTCTTCTATTCACACGGACGGCGGAATTGGACGTATACGGGCTCGGCCAGCAGTTCGTCGAACCGGGTTCGAGCGATATCGATTGGGACGGAAGGGTCCGCGAAGGCGGCCCGTATGGAAATATCATGGCTGGTTTCGACTACGGTGCGACCGGTAATACGCAGATCCCTGTCATGTACGCCGTGAACGGTGCGACGTACGAAAATTACGCCGTCTTCGTCGACAACACGCACAGGCTGAGATGGGACTTTACGGACGAGGCCGCATGGACGGTGTCGATGTACGACGATCGCGTGCGGTTTTATTTGATGACCGGGCCCGATCTTCTCGATCTCAGGATCGATTTCATGGATCTCACGGGGCATCCCCCCGTGCCGCCCCGGAAAATGTTCGGTCTGTGGATATCGGAGTTCGGTTTCGACGACTGGTACGAGATCGGGGACAGGCGGAAGACCCTGCATGAGAAAAAGTTCCCCGTGGATGGATTCGTGCTGGATCTCCAATGGTTCGGGGGGATCCCCTCGGTGACAGGCAGGTGCATGATGGGTTCTCTCGATTTCGACGAGACAAAATTCTTCACTCCCTCCGAAATCATTCAGGGCTACGCTGAACGGTTCGGCATTGGATTCATGGTCATCGAGGAGCCGTACGTGTGCGAGAGTCTCCCCGAGTTCGACATGCTCAAGGAGCGGGGGTATCTCGTGACGGACCGCGATTTCGAGGGCGAACCGGTCTATCTGAAGGGTTTCTGGGGCGAGGGCGGCATGTTCGACTACACCAACGATGCGTGCTGCGCATTCGTTCATGACTCGAAACGCCAGAAGCTGATCGATGCGGGGATCATCGGCCACTGGACCGATCTCGGCGAGCCCGAGGTGTTCAGCCCGCAGGGTCTGTATGCCGCAGGCAGGCACGCCGACGTCCACAATATTTACAACTTCAGATGGATTCGCGGCATCTGCCGGGGATACGCCCGTAACGGTGTCCGGCAACGCCCCTTCGTGATGTCCCGGTCCGGTACGGCCGGTATACAGCGATTCGGGGCCGCCATGTGGTCGGGGGATATCGCCTCCCGTCTGACCTCCCTCGCCGCCCATGCCGCCTGCCAGATGCACATGTCGATGTCGGGGATAGACTACTACGGCGCCGATATCGGGGGATTCCACCGGAACCTACAGGGCGATCGGAACGAGATGTACACCCAGTGGTACGCGTACGGAATGATGTTCGACGTCCCGGGAAGGGCGCATGTCGAGAATCTCTGCAACTGCAAGAACAACGCCCCCGACCGTATCGGCCATCTTGCGAGCAATCTCGCGAATACCCGGCTCCGTTACGGTCTCATCCCCTATGTGTACTCGCTGGCGCACCGCGCCTATCTCTACGGGGAACCGGTCATGCCGCCGCCGATCATCTATTACCAAACGGACGGCAACCTGCGGAGCGTCGGGCGCGAGAAGATGATCGGCCGTGATCTGCTGGTCATGGTCGTCGCCCGGCACGGTGAGACAAAGCGGGACGTCTATCTGCCGGAGGGCACCTGGTATGATTGGCATTCGAACCGGGAAATCCGGAGCACTGGTGAATGGATCCGGGATGTACCGGTCTATCGTGACGGGATTTTTACACTTCCCCTCTATGCCCGCGCGGGAGCGGTCATACCGATGATGCATGTCGGCGACAAGACCCTGAATGTGTTCGGCAGGCAGAGTGACGGCGCAACGCACGACGAGCTCATCATACGGGCTTTCGCCCTTTACGCGTCGGATACCGCGGCGGTGTATTCTTTCACACTCTACGAGGACGACGGGGTGAGTATCGCGTATCAGGACGGCGCGGTCCGTGAAACGATCATTACGCAGAAGCGAGACGATGACTCAGTACTGATCGTCGTGGGAGCCGCCCTCGGGACATACGACGCGGCGCCCGAATTCAGGGATACCGTGATCGACCTGATCGGTAGTGCTCCGGTTGATACGGTTACACTGAACGGTTCCGCACTCCACCATTTCTCCCGCCGGATCGATTTCGACAATGCACCCGCCGGGTGGGTGAGCAACGCGGATAACTCAATAACGGTGAAATCCGGTGTGAGGAACGTTTCTGATATCAAAAAATTCGTCATGCGCATCGGCGACGCTCGCTGATTGGAAACACGGTGAAAACCGCACACGTCATAATTGTGCTATTGATCATGTCGGCCGCCCCTCCATCCCCGGCCGGCGCCGATCGTACCTTCATAAAGGGCGCGGACATCTCGATGCTCCCGCGGATCGAAAACAACGGCGGC
>DATKWS010000047.1:0-4327 GCA_035529435.1 Patescibacteria group bacterium | reverse complement strand
GCGGGTATCGCCGCCGGCGAGCTGAGCCTCGATGAGGAGCGCAGCGGCATCATCATCGATATACGCAGGGCGTACCGGAATCTCCAGAACCAGGCGAGTCAGATCGATATAGCGCGCAAGAGCGTGCGCAACGCCCAGCTGACCTACGACATCAGCCTCGAGAGTTACAAGAACGGCGATCTCACCAGTATGGATCTGAACCTCCAGCAAATCCAGCTTTCCGAGAAAAAGATGCAGGAGGTCTCGTCTCTGATCAACTACCGTCTGGCGCTGCTGGAGCTCAAGATACAGTCCCTGTGGGACTTCGAGCGGAACGAATCGGTGGTCCCGCGCGTGAAAACAGAGCGGTGACGGATGGTCCCGCCGCGGCATGCACGGCTGACGTCCATGCCGGCGGCGACCGTTGTTCCCGCGAGCAATGAGCGGAACGCGAGAATCGAACAGGGGGAATAGACCGTGAACGAGAGAGCACTGTGGATCGCCCTTCTCATCGTATTCGCCTCGTGCGGCGGCGGCGACGGGGTTCCCGAGACCGAGATCGCCGCGCCCGTCTCGGTGCAGGAGATCACGCTCCAGCCGATCGAGGAGTACATCGTCGGCACCGGCACGGTGAAGGCGGCCAAGGAGGTGATGCTGAAATCGGAATCCCCCGGTTTCTACTCACTCCTCGAGAATCCGGAGACGCGCCGTCCGTCCGTGCTCGGAGACTTCGTCGAGGCGGAGCGGGAGATCATACGGCTTAACAACCCCGAGTGGGAGAGCGAGATAAAGATCGAATCGAAACGGCTGTCGCTCGAGACGTCCCGGCGCGAATTCGAGAAACAGCAGTCCCTCTACGACAAGGGTGGAGTGACCCTCGGCGACCTGAGGGAGTCGGAACGCGCCTTCATGGATGCCGAGTACAATTACCAGAACGCCATGTTACAGCTCGCCAAGATGTCGATCACCGCGCCCTTCGACGGTGTCATCACCAAGCTCCCCTATCACACCGGTGGCGTCAAGGTCGAGACGGGAATCGAGATGGTCCAGATCATGGACTACCGGGAGCTCTACCTCGAGGTGGACCTCCCCGGCAAGGATCTGGGAACGGTGAAGACCGATCAGCCGGTGCGCGTCATGAGCTACTCGGTACCGGACGACACGCTGAGCGGCAGGGTGACGCAGGTATCCCCCGCCCTCGATCCCGACTCGCGCTCGTTCACCGCGTCGATCTATATCGATAATCCATCATGGCTGTTCAGGCCCGGGATGTTCGTCAAGGCGGAGATCGTCGTGGCGCACAGGGACAGTGCCATCGTGGTGCCGAAGGAGGTCGTGCTGGCGAAGCGGAAGGGTAAGATCGTATTCATCGTCGAGCGGGGAACGGCGCGGGAGCGTGTGATCACGACCGGCCTGGAGAATCCGGATGCCGTGGAGGTGCTCGAGGGGCTCGCGAAGGACGAGCGCCTCGTCGTCGAGGGATACGAGACGCTGCGCGACCGTGCCAAGGTGAAGATCGTCAGGTAGTGTGGAAGGGCGATTCATGAAGAAGCTCGCTGAATTCTCCCTGCGCCATCCCGTGGCCGTCGTCATGGTCATCATGGCGATCCTGCTGCTCGGATTCATATCGTTCCGCCGCCTCGGCGTCGATCTCTTCCCCGACCTCAATACCCCCCGCCTTTTCATCGAGCTCACGGTGGGAGACAAGCCGCCGGAGGAAATAGAGCGCGTGTATGTCGAGCCGATCGAGTCCCAGGCGATCCGGCAGCGGAACGTCTCGCGGGTATCATCTATTTCCCGCGTCGGCTCGGCGCAGATCACCGTCGAGTACCGGTGGAACACCGATATGGACGAGGCGTTCCTGTACCTCCAGAAGGCGCTCGAACGGTACCGGCAGTATCTCGAGATCGATGAGCTCGTCATCACACAGCACGATCCGAACGCAGAGCCGATCGTTTCCCTCGGCCTGTCGCATCCGGAAATCGAGGATATGAACGAATTGCGGAGGATCGCGGAAAACTACATCCGCAATGAGCTGATCCGGCTCGAGGGGATTGCCGAGGTCGAGCTCGCGGGAGAGGAGGAGCGGGAGATCGTCATCGAGACGGACGAGTACCTCCTCGAGGCGTACGGGCTCACCCCGGAGATCATCGCCGGAAAGGTCAGGGACCTGAATGAGAATGCTTCGGGTGGATCGATCGAGGAGATGGGCACGAAGTATATCGTCAAGGGAGTGGGGATCTTCCAATCGATCGAGGAAATCGAGCGTATCGTCGTCGCATACCGGAGCGGGGACCAGATCTCCGGACAGACCGAGCAATCGCGTACGGAGCAGGTACCGATCTTCCTCAGGGACATCGCGAAGGTCGAGTACCGGAACAAGGAGCCGGAGAGCATCGTTCGCATCGACGGGAAGAGGTGTCTCGGCCTCGATGTGTACAAGGAGACGAAATACAACACGGTGCGTGCGTCGAGCGATCTCCGCGCGGCCCTCGGGCGGATACAGAAGGCGCTGCCCGGATACGAGATAGCCGTCGTCCGTGATCAAGGCCAATTCATCACCGGTGCAATAAACGAGGTGAAGCAGACGGCCCTCTGGGGCGTTCTTCTCGCCGTTCTGATTCTGTACGTATTCCTGCGGCGGCTGGGAACCACCGCGATCATCAGCATCGCGATACCGATCTCCGTCGTCGCGACATTCAACCTGATGTACTTCAACGGGTTGACGCTGAACGTGATGACACTCGGCGGCCTCGCGCTGGGGGCGGGCATGCTCGTCGACAACGCGATCGTCGTCGTAGAGAGCATTCTCCGGAACATCGAGGCGGGCTCGGGCGTGCGCGAGGCGGCCATTGAGGGAACCGCCCAGGTCGGGGGCGCGATAACGGCGTCGACGATCACCACGATCGTGGTGTTCCTGCCGATCGTGTACCTGCACGGCGCGGCGGGAGAGCTGTTCAAGGATCAGGCGTGGACGGTGGCGTTCTCGCTCCTCTCATCGCTCTTCGTGGCGATCCTCGTCATTCCGATGCTGAGCCACCGGCTGCTCAGGCGCGATGCGCCCCGGGAGGTCAGGTCGGTACGGTTCGGCTGGTACGTGCGGGTGCTTCCGCGGATCGTCGAGCGCCGGTGGACCGTGATAGGGGCGGCCGCCGTGCTCGTCGCCGCCGCGGCGGCGTTGATCCCGGTTGTGGGGAGCGAGTTCGTGCCGAACACCGCTATCAACCGGTTCGCGATCGAAATCAGTCTCCCCGAGGGCACGCGGCTCCAACGCATGGAGAGGACCGCATCCGAAATCGAGCGCGCCGTTACCGAGGCGCTCGGCGGGCGGATCGAGACCATCTACACGCAGGTCGGTTCTCTCAGGCGCATGGGATCGGCCGAGAGCGCATTCTTCAGGGACGAGAACGCCGCCCGGATCGAGATCACGCTGCGCAAGGGACAGGGTGCCTCGGTGGAGGGCGTCATCGCCACGCTGAGCACGATCCTTGCGGGAATACCCGATCTCGAATCCCGCTTCGTTCAGGACCAGTCCGCGCTCCAGGCGACGCTGGGAACGGAGTCGGCGCCGATCACGATCGAGATCAAGGGGGAAGATCTCGCGACGCTCGAGGATCTCGCCGGCCGCGTCAAGGAGCGGCTCGCTGCATTGGACGGGATCTTCAACGTCGAGACGAGCTTCGAAGAGGGACGGCCGCAGGTCGAGGTCGTCATCGATCGCCTCAGGGCCGGTCTGTACGGCATCGGCATGAGCCAGATCGGCAGCCAGCTCCAGGACAAGCTGATGGGCAAGTCCGTGGGGTACTGGGAGCGCGAGGGAGAACATATGGAGATCAGTCTCCGCATGCCCGAGATCGGCCTCGGCCAGCTCGATGACATTACCATTGAAAGCGGGGAAAGGGAGGTGCCGCTGGGGGAGATCGCCCGTATCCGCACCGGCTACGCTCCCAAGGAGATCAACCGGATCAACCAGGTGCGCGTCGGGCTGGTCACGGCGCATCATCGGGGAGGGGAGCCGTTCGACCGTCTCGTTCGCCGGATAGAGAACGACCTTGCGGCGATCGATGTCCCGCCCGATTACCGGATCGAGGTAACGGGAGAGGAGCAGCGCCGTGAAGAATCCTTTCGCAGTCTTCGATTCGCCCTGATCCTGTCGATCATACTCGTCTACATGGTGCTCGCCTCCCAGTTCGAGTCGCTGGTACACCCCTTCACGATACTCCTGACGATACCGCTCGCCGTCGTCGGGGCCGTTTTCATCTTTCTCATTCTCGGCAGATCTTTCAATATCATGGCGTACATCGGCATCATCATGCTTGCCGGGATCGCCGTGAACGATTCGATCATC
>DATKWS010000046.1:0-2176 GCA_035529435.1 Patescibacteria group bacterium | reverse complement strand
AGCCGCCGGCAAAAATGACCAGGAGCGCGAACAGCACTACCAGCATCTTTAGGTTCCTCAAGCGAGTCATCTCTCATCACCCCCTTTCACCACCGATCCTGAAGGTTTTCAATCAACTCGATAATAGCCGTTTCTTCGTTCTCGCGCAGGATTCCGGGCCAGATCCCGTCCACGACCCCCTGGGGGGTGACGAGCATGGTTTGCGGCAGGACATGCCCCCTGTATACATCGACGAGGTATCGATGCGTGGCACACAGCACCGGGAACTCGATCTGCCGGGCGGAAACATACCTTCGTGCCGATCCCGGATTTCCGATGAAGATACCGAGAAACCGCAGCCGTTCGGATCGATACTCCCCGTAGAGGCGTTTCCAGTATCCGATGTTGTCTTCGCACGAGGAGCATGTCGAGCCGAACCAGAACAGCATCGTGTACGGCTCGTCGGGAGCGTAGTTCACCTCCACATCATTACCCTCGATATCCTGCGCCGAAAAGGATGGGACGACCTCGTTCTTCGACAGTGTCCGAAAATATTTCGTGGGATCGGCGATAATATTCTTGAGAATACGATTCTGTACGACGAGATAGATGATCTCGATCCCCATGATGACGATCAGGCCGATGAATATATAGGTCGCGAGGTTACGCGGTTTTCCCGGCGTCACGGACGATCACACCTCCCTGCGCATGACGCACATGCATGCGGTGATTCAGTCACCTTTCCGCAGAATGATGCGTGTGGATTACTGTGTGGCCCCTCAATCCGCTCGAAAGGATGATCACAGAACCGGAGTTTTCCTGTCAAGCGATAATTCTGCAGTGCACACTCCGGTTTTTCCCTGTTGTCTTGATGAACGGTATCTGATATCATTAGTATGTAATGGAGAAACGGTACGACATACAACAGCGGTGGTGCACCTCCGGATAGGTGTGCTCCCTCCTTTGACAGAGAGAGGCGGGAACACCCGGGCGTTTCCCGTCTCGTTCGTGTATCGGGCTGCGGGAACGACGCGGCCCGAACGTCGTTTTACCGGATAGGAGGAAAGGCCATGGCGGTCGGCGGAGAGCATGAACGGCACGGTGAGCCGTTCGACACGATCAGGTCCAGCTCCCCCCTCGAGCGGGAGCGGGTCGCCCTCGAGATCGGCAAGCTGCCGAAGCTCGTGCTCATCGATACCGACGGGCTCCTCAGACACGAAGAACCCGACCCGGACATCAGCGACGAGCTCAGCAAGCAGATCGGAGAGAGCGGTATCCTCAAGAATCCCCTCATCGCGACCTCCGATCACGGAGCGGCGTCTCACATTCTGTTGGACGGTGTGAACCGTCACGAGGCGCTGCGGCGGCTCGAAGCGCGATTCACCCTGATCCAGGAAGTCGATATCGACAGCGACGGGATCGTCCTGTCCACGTGGAACCACGCCGTCGAGGATCTCGACATGAAAACGGCCGTCGACGATCTCACAGCGCGCCTCACGATGAGACCGTTCAGCGGTCGATTCACGGAATCGGGGGACTTCATACCGCCGGGCGACGAGGAGATCGCCGGGTGTATCGTGCTGCCCGACGGCAGCTGCTACGGTATCCATGCGCCGGGCGGACCCCGGCAACGCCTGGAGGCGGTCACCGCGATCGCGGACCGTATCGGCTGGACCAGCAAGCGGGATCGTGTAAGCTATACGAATATGAACGATCTCAAGAAACACTATCCGGGTTTTTCCGCCCTCGTCTGTTTCGGGCAGTTCTCCAAAACGGACATCATGCAACTCTCGATCGAGGGCGTCCGGTTCCCGTGCAGCATCACGCGCTTCTGCGTTCCAAAGCGGGTACTGTCGTTCAACCTCCCCCTTTCCCTGTTGCAGGGAGAAGGCACGCTCGAGGAGAAACGCATCCTGCTCCAGTTGCACGTACTCGATAAGATACGGAACAGGAAGATCAAGTTCTACGAGGAACCGACGTTCTACTTTGACGATTGATGCAATCCGCTCCAACGGGTTGCCCCGCTCCCTATGGGGCGATTCATCACCGCGCGGATTGATGGGTGGACCGGCCCGGGCAACACCCGCCTGCCTGTTTTACGAACCACTCCGGCCGGCGGTTAAAAAATACGGGGGAGATCTCTTGCCGATCTCCCCCGTATCAGCAATCCTTCCGGTAGTCAGCCGTTCATCAACCG
>DATKWS010000045.1:0-2138 GCA_035529435.1 Patescibacteria group bacterium | reverse complement strand
ACTTCAGCGAGGAAATCGATCAAACGGCGGCCGAGACGGCGGCGAACTACGAGATTTTCGAGACGGATGATCCGACGAGCACCGTGTCCGTGGCGGGTGCGATCCTTCTCTCGAACGGCATCAGCGTCAGGCTCATCCTGGGGAGCAATCTCGAATCGGATCTCGATTACACGCTCCGGGTGAGCGCCGTGGAAGATCTCGCCGGAAATCCGGTCGCCGAGGGGACGGCGGCTGTCTTCCGGTACATCGGCCCCTCGTCCGTCGGGTACATGGGCCTCTACATCGATGCGGGTCACAGCCAGTGCGAGGTCTGGTCCACGGGTGGGTTCATGCCATTTACCTATTACATATGGTGCCTGCCCAGCTCGAACGGGATGATTTGCGCCGAATTCGCGACGGCGGCATCGTTCAACGTCATCAGATCGACGGTGAATGCGAACACGCCGATCATCTCGGTGAGCCTCGGGGATATCGCCGGCGGGATGAGCGTCTGTCTCAATTCCTGCCAGACCGGGTGGACCTGGACGCACATGCAGCAGTGCTACCTCACGGACAGCAATATCGGCTACATCCAGATCATCCCGCATCCCGACGTCGGCGTTTATCTGTTCGCGAGCTGCCTTCCGGGGTATCCGACCGAGCCCGCCTATATCAGTAGCAGAATTTACATCAACGAGGACTCCACGCCGGTTGCCGCGCTCCTCGAAAGCTTCTCCGCCATCCTGAAGTCGCTCGGTATAGAGGTCACGTGGAAACTGACCGAGGCCGCCGAAAGTATCGAATTCTTCGTTCTGCGCGCGATCGGGGAATCGGATGAGTTCGTAGAGCTGTCCTCCCCGCGCATCGAGCGGCGGGATCTGGCGTTCACCTTCACCGATGAGTCGTACGAGGCCGGCGAGGCATACCGGTACCGCGTCGAGTATCGTATCGACGGCGAGCGCCGGCTTCTCTTCGTGACCGATCCCGTCGAGACGCCCGAGCTGCCGCTGACCCTGTACCAGAACGCGCCGAATCCGTTCAATCCTTTGACGACGATTCGGTACTATCTTCCCAAGGCGGCGGACGTCGTGATGGAGATATTCGATGTGTCGGGGCGGCGTGTGGCATGCCCGGTGAACCGGCGCCAGGAAGAGGGGTACCACTCGGTCGAATGGAACGGGATCGATGATGCGGGCGTTCCGGTGAGCTCCGGTGTCTACTTCTACCGTCTTATCGCCGACCGGCAAACGCTGTCGCGGAAGATGGTTTTGCTGCGGTGACGGTGTTTTCGCCCACCGGATATGAGGTAGCGGTGCGCTGTAAGCGCGCCGCACCGCTTCCACTTTCGGGCAATTATTGCTTGACGGTATTAAAATATTGTGGTACCATCTGCTCCATAGAGGCTCAACTATAGCGTTCAACTTGCTTGATTAGCCAAAAAAGAAATACAGAGTCAAAATCCAGGCTTTGGATCATAAAAACATGGAACGGCTATGCTTATAGAATATTAATTATTATATAAAGAAAAATATTTATTTTATAGCAAGCAATTTCAGGTTATTGGCTTTGCTTGATAATAAAGAGAAGGAGGTGAACATGCATTTCCAAATGATGGAGTTGTCCCTCCGGCCGCCCTAGGATTACTCGTTTCAGATGTGAGCACCGGGGTTGGTATTGATTCGCGGGGGCGGGCCGTCGGTGCCGATGCAACGCTCTGCACGGTTTCGGCGCACCCCTGAAGCGAATACCGACTTGTCATGAAAGGAGAAGGGGGATGTCCAAACGCAGAATGAAGCCACTCGTGGGAGCTTTGCTGCTTCTGGCACTGATCGTGAGCTCCTGTATTGTTTACATCACCATCGAGATATACAGCTGGGACCACTACTACCGGTACGTCCGCTGGTGGATACACTTCCAGGACTGCCAGACGTTCTCGTACGAACGGTGGTGGGAGATCTACAGCATGGATTATCTCCGCGTGGATGTGGTGATCCGGACGAGCTTCTATGATGTGCCATGCTCGAACATATACTATGTCCATGCCGACCTGCTCGCAGAGAGCTGGGTCGAGTTCAAATTCGTCGACCCGCTCTGGACGTGTGCATTGCCGCCTGATACCGCGGTCGTATCCTCCGGCCTGAGCGGATTTATCGATGTGA
>DATKWS010000044.1:0-40607 GCA_035529435.1 Patescibacteria group bacterium | reverse complement strand
CGTGATCGGGAAGCATTACACACACCTCCCTTTCGAGGTACCGGACGAGCAGGCACGACGGATTGCGATCATCAAGGTTACGATCGATGAAATGACGGGTAAGTGCTCGGGCTGCCGATAACGGGTGTCCGTGTACTCCGGGGATGGGGGAGCCGCATGCGCCCGGGCGCGGGAGCTCCCGGGCGAACTGGCGGGCAACGTGGTGAGAGCGAACGTGGAAATCGTCGTCGACGAGCTTCACCGATCCGAGCCGGTACTGAAAAGACTGATCGCAGAGGATCGCCTGAAGATCATCGGCGCCATCTACGATATCGAGAACGGCACCGTACAGGTACCGGCCGGAATGCCATGACGGGCCGTTCGGGATTCACCGTATGGATTATTACCGTGAAACGCTGTCGGCCGGAAGGTTGCGGCGTGCGTACGGAATCGCGCCCCCGCGGGTGCGGCGTTATCTCGAGGAGGAAGTGCGGCACGTGCTGGGACACCTCTCACCGGCCAGCCGGGTCCTCGAGCTCGGATGCGGTTACGGCAGGGTGCTTGCCAGGATCGCCGCATGGTCGCGCTTCGCCGTCGGCATAGATACATCGATGGGAAGCCTGGTCCTCGCACGGCGGGAACTCGGGCAGTCGGCGAATTACCGGCTTCTCGCCATGGACGCCGCGCAGCTCGGATTCGCAGACGGTGTCTTCGACTGCGTCGTTTGCGTCCAGAACGGCATATCGGCTTTTCGCGTCGACGAGCGGCGACTGATCGGCGAGGCCGTCCGCGTCACGAGGCCGGGGGGCACGATCCTTCTGTCGAGTTATGCCGAAGCCTTCTGGGATCACCGACTGGCGTGGTTTCGAATCCAGGCCGATGAGGGACTCATCGGCGAGATCGATGAGGAACGCACGGGAAGAGGGCAGATCGTGTGCCGGGACGGGTTCACCGCCACCACGTTCGGTCCGGAACGGTTCAGGGAACTGACCGCCTCGATCGGCGTGGATGCCCGCATGATCGAGGTCGACGGCTCGAGCATTTTCTGCGAGATAGCGGTCGTGTGATTCCCGATGAGTTCCCGTGCGCACGCGGGCAACCCCCGGTCATCTGACCAGCACGAGACGCTGCGTTGCCCTGTACACGCCCGTCTTCAGCATGCAGAAGTAGACACCGCTCGCAACCCTCGTTCCGCGCTCGTTGGTGCCGTCCCAGACCGTTTCGTGCCGTCCCGCTTCGCAGGGACGGGAGACGAGGGTGCGGATGCGGCGGCCGGCGACATCATGCACGGTGAGCTCGACATGCCCCCCCCGTTCGATCTCGAACGGAATCACCGTCACCGGATTGAAGGGATTGGGGTGGGCCGGCAGCAGGGCGTTCATGTGCACCGCTGCGGGGATTTCGTCGTCCACTTCCGTCACCAATTCCGTCGATATCATGATATCGTCGATATACCAGCCTTCGAATCCGTACTGTTCGTTGGACGCGAAATGGAAGCGCAGGCGAACGGGACCGTGATAGGCGGACAGATCGAAATCCTCGAATTCCCAGCCGAACTGCGAGGAATAACAACGTTGGTACGGATTCAGGAATATCGTGTTGGTGGCGCTCGCACGGGCGGGATAGTTGCCGGCCGGCGCCAGTATCGACCACGTATCGCCGCCGTCGGTCGATATCTCCACGACGCCGGCATCCTCGGCCCAGTACGGGTAGTAGGTGCTCGCCTCGGCGTCGATCCAGTGATAGAAGGTGAGACGGGAGTTCTCGTACAGGCAGAGCGGCGGTGAAACGAGCACCGCCTCCATCATGTTGGCGTACGCGCCCGGTGCCGTGTTTCCGCATTTCCAGCTTTCAGGCGACGAGTAGTACCGCTCCCCGCTGAGGTGCCATCCATCCACACCGGTGATGGCGTGGTGGTCCCAGAGGTTCAAGGGTTGAACGGAACTGTCGTACTCGTAGCCGCAGGTTTGTACCGTGAGCGTCTCGCGGTGCGCCGCGAATCCCGGAGCGGCGAGGGAGAGGAACATCGTGATGTCGGAGAACGGCGGCGCCTGTTCCCCGATGAAGAAGACCAGCTCGTTCTCGATGTTGACCACGCCCCCCGCGGGGAGGCTCTGGATGATGGTCATCCCGTCCGTCACGCGCGCCCACGATTCGGCGGGAAAGGTCAGGGAGATCATGACGAGATCGAGGTCGACGCTGCCGATGTTCCTCCACGTGCAGTGAAGATCCTGGAATTCCCAGCTCTCTATGCAGCCGTTCCCGTTCCCATGCAGCGTGTCGGTGATGCTCCAAGATTCGAGAGCCACCGCGGCCCCCTTGACGAGCAGGGCATGCTGCGTACTCCAGCGCCCATCGAGTGCCGTGATCTCGAATTCGAGCTCGATGGTCTGACCCTGCGGTATCTCCGAATCGAGGGAGATGGTGAACGCGTTGTCCTTTATGATGCTCGTGCGCGCGGGGAGATCCCCCACGTAACAGATACTGTCGAGAATCGATATGGATGGAATGGTACGTGTCAGGGTGATCGCCGTTTCCTCCGCTGTACGGGAACCAATATTCTCGAGGATGATGTCGAGGTTGAACCAGCCATTGCTGCCGATCGTTCCACCGCCGTCGCCCGATCGGAAATAGGCGTTCTCCGCGCAGAGGTACACGATCTTCGGGTGCGCCGATGAAACGTCCTCGGCCTGAACCGTCCTGTTGTACGGAAAGTGGTTGGGAGCGAACACGGCGAGGGTCAGGGTGCCGGATGTCACCGTTCCGGTCTGGAGGTACACGATCCCCCGGTCATCGGTAAATCCGGTGAAGTACTGTCCCGCCTGCTCGCCGGAGAGTGAAACACGTGCGTCCTCGACAGCACCCGCATTGTCGTGCACCTCGACGGTATAGATCTCCTGATCCGTATCGAGGACGCTGTCGGCGAGAACGGTCAACGTCCTGGGCTCGTCGGTCCAGACGTGCATCGCCGGATCGCCCAGCAGTGTCATTCCGTACATGACGTAGCGGACGACGGGGTATGAGAGATACGGTATGTTGTCGATGCGCGAGTCATCGAGGGCCTCACCGATCGACGAAATGTACTCGCCGAACAGCGCATCGAAGAACTGGCGGTCGAAGAACTGGGATACGCCGCACGTCGATCCGGGGGCGTTCCAACCGAGCCTCGAATTTCCGATGAGGGCGACGGCGCCGGTGGGACCGGTCACGAACTCTTCGCCGATTGCGTCCTGCAGGTGCACGGTACCGACATCGTCCCTGTTGTCGAACGACGCGACGTAGCACCCCTGCGAGTAGCAGACGTAGTTGATGGCATCCGTTCCGCTGTTCGTGAGGAGCGGTACGTCGTCCACGGCGACGCGCATGACGCTGTGAAGGTTCGCGTGCCCCAGGTGATTCACCAGGCTGACGCCGGCATTCAGGTACGAGACGACCTGTCCCGTCGTCCACGAGTAGCCGAGATCCCTGTCGTACAGCGTTCCGATGCCGAAGAAGCCGGGGAGTCCCTCCGTCGTGAAGCCGTGGTTGGATGAACCGTACCGGATCTCGTCCTTGTAGTCGCCGCCCCAGGTGTCGACGCCGTCGATCGACCAGAGGAGCTCTCCGGTCATCAGGGCCTCGGTACACTGGGACGGCGGAGGAGTGAGCGTGTAGTGGACGATCTTCGCCACGAAACTTTCCACCTCGCTCTCCGAATCGACCGGCGCGCGTCCGATACATACCTCGGGGAGCAGATCCTCCTCGCCCGGCTCGCCGAAATACGCATCACCGTCGGTGTTCCAGTCGCCGTCCAGAGCGGCGTAGTACAGATCCGAGGGGATATCGGTTTCTATCTCGCTTCCGGCCATCACGTAGAATCCACGGTGGGGGATTATCTCGTCGTCGCCGCCGAGCAACACGTATTCGGTCTGCCAGGTGGTGTAGGCGTACGTGATGAAGTTGCGAATCTGTTCCTGTGCATCGTCACCCGAGAATCCTGCGTAGATCGAGTCGAGATCGACGATCGCCGTGCGCAGGCAGAGAGAGTTTCTGAGATCGGCGAGGGCCTGGAAGGGAGATGCGAGGGCCTGGCTCGTGATGATGACGAACGGTATGTAGGCGGGGTCGTCCCCCGAGCGCACCATTGCTCGTTCAGGATAATCGTATGCACGGCCGTCCTCTCCATTCACGACGAACCGTTCGACGGTTCCGAGCGCCCGTGCACGCGCCAGCGGCGGTGCGGGCAGAATATACGCACGGCCGGGCGCCGTTTCGACCGTGACGGTGATGGACGGAGAGAAATGCACCACACCGGTCGACGGCACTATGCTGCACGGGAACAGGTTGATAAAGGCGATGCGCATCCCGGCGCAGACCTGCTCGGTGACCAGCACCACCGGCTCGTCGGGGTACGGCAGCGGGGATCCATAGACAGCCTCGTTCCGTTGATGCGGCACGGCGCGTTCGCCGAGGGGAACCTGCGGGGGCGTCGGTGCAAACTCGAACGGACCCGGAAGGACGACGGACTCGGATAGCTGGAACCGGATATCGGTGACCCGCTCGCCGGGTGGGAGAAGAAAACTCGCGGCGAACACCGGTAGGGCCGGTTCACCGGTGCGACCGATGGTGCGGCAGCCGCTCATCGTAATGACGACACCATCACCGTTGCGAATGATCTCCGGTTCCGCGAAACGGAACGATCGTGTTATGCTCGCAGCCCGAACATTCACGGCGATGAGGAGAAGGGCGAAGAAAAATGTAGCGATGCGAGTTGTCATAATGGTTCGGTCAATGCATTTTTAGAGCTTACACTGCTCCAATATGGAATCTTACCATATCGGCGGCCCCATTTAAAGCTTTTTCCTGGTACTGGACATCAGCGTGCAGTACACTGGCGGCCTGCAGAAGGAGGAGTTGCATGGCGACGAACTGTGAGCATCTCGAGAAGAACCGGGAATTTTGCAACTGCACATACGAGGGCTGCGCGCGCAAGGGTAACTGCTGTGCTTGTTTGCAGTATCACCTGCGCATGGATGAGCTTCCGGCATGCGTCTTTCCGGACACGGTGGAACGGACGTGGGATCGATCGTTCAGACGGTTTATAGAAACGTACAAATAATGATTTCACGGTGGCTTCAGGAATGCCGTGAGCGGCTCCGGAGCCGAACGGGAGGAACAGTGGTACGCGTCCGCATCGTCGTGAGGGGTGTCGTGCAGGGTGTGGGATTCCGGTACTTCACGCTTCATCTCGCCCGCGGCCTCGGTCTCGGGGGATACGTGAAGAACCGGGTGGACGGAGCCGTGGAAGTCGAGGCCGAGGGTGAGGAGGGTACGGTTCGTGCCTTCCTCGATGATCTGAGCTCCGGACCGCGGGCGGCACACGTTACCGGTCTGGAGGTGGAAAATCTGCAGCCGGGGGGAGGGTACAACGGTTTCGAGGTCCGGTTCTAGCGGGGATGTGACCGTCGCGCCCAACGCCCATATGAATCAGTATGAGAACGGTTATCCATATCGTCGATGTGACCGATTTCGAGCTGCCCGACGGCACGAAGAGCTTCGACTGGTTCCGGGAGGCCTTCGAGTTGCTCGGGCTGCGTGAACGAGTGATGCTCGTCATGCATGACGGCGTTTCCGGGGATCTCCCCGATGTGACCGATGTGGCGCGGGTCGGGCACGGCGTTATCGTCTCGGGAAGCCGGGGCCCCGTCTTTGAGGACAAGTCCTGGATACCGCCGCTCCTCGACTTCATCGGGGACGCGCACGGGAGGAACACCTGGATACTGGGGGTCTGTTTCGGCCATCACGCCCTCGCCGTGGCCCTTGGCGGCGAGGTTACCCTTAATCCCCGGGGAAGGGAAATGGGTACGGTGCCCGTCTACCTGACCCCCGAAGGGGAACGGTCCCCGCTTCTGCGCGGATTCGGCTCGGGCGACCCGGTGAATATCGTTCATCGAACGCACGTTTCCCGCATGCCCGAGGGTGCGGTGCGCCTTGCATTCAACAGGGTGACGCCGACCCAGGCGTTCCAGCTCGGGAGGAGCTTCGGATTCCAGCCTCATCCCGAGATGACGCCGGTGCATATCGAGCAGCTCCTGCACCTGTACGGAGACCGGCTCATCGGGGAAGAACGGTTTCTCGCCGACCGGGATCACCTGAATAATTTCATCACGACCCTGCGGGATACCCCTTCGTCCCGATCGGTGCTCAATAACTTCGTCACGCTGGTGAATGGCTGAGAGGACCGGATGCGGCGCGCCGTAATCTGGAACTTTTACGTTCGGTCTTTGGTATACATAGAATGAAATTCGGTGTAGGGTGAACGGTGATCAGAACAATGCGCAAAACATGAGGAGGCGCAATCATGAATGGAGTCGGTAAAACAGTGCGGTGGTTCGGTTTGGTTGCGGCGTTCGCCGCGGTCTTCGCGTCGGGCCTCGTCGTGGAACGCGCCGTCACGAACAATGGGCGGACGGCAGGCGACGGCGTTTCGCTTTTCCCGCAGGCATATGCGCTGGAGGCCGTCACTGAGGATATCCCCGGCATCGTAGAGAAGGTCGTTCCGGCGGTGGTCAATATATCTTCCAAGAAGGTCGTCAAGTCGGAGGAGAGGACGCACCCGTTTTTCTCTGATCCATTTTTCCGGCGCTTCTTCGGCGACGACATGTCACGGTTCTTCAATATTCCGCGGGAACGTATCGAGAGGAATCTTGGTTCAGGCGTCATCATCACCGAGGACGGCTATATCCTGACCAACAACCACCTGGTCGAGCAGGCGGACGAGGTGGCGGTGGTACTGCCGGATATGAGGGAATTCGACGCGAAGATCATCGGCACCGATCCCCGGACCGACGTGGCGGTTCTGAAGATCGAGGCCGAACAGTTGCCGGTCGTGCCGATCGGGGATGCCGCGAAGCTGCGGCTGGGGCAGACGGTCCTTGCGATCGGGTACCCGTTCGGAATCGGGCAGACGGTGACGAGGGGGATCATCAGCGCCCTCGGAAGGACGAATCTCAACCTCGTCGACTACGAGAACTTCATACAGACCGATGCGGCGATCAATCCGGGCAATTCGGGGGGCGCCCTGATCAACACGAACGGGGAATTGATCGGTATCAACACGGCGATCCTCTCGAGCACGGGCCGGAACATGGGGATCGGATTTGCGATCCCGATCGATCTCGCCAGTTCCGTGATGGAGAGTATCATCCATCACGGCCGGGTGATCAGGGGTTACCTCGGTGTCTGGCTCCAGAACATCGATCCCCAGATGGCGGAGGAATTCGGTCTCGAAGAGCCCCGGGGCGTCATCGTTTCCGAGGTCAAGCAAGACGGCCCGGCGGCCAAGGGGGGAATAGAGGCCGGTGACGTCGTGCTCACCTACAACGGCACTACCGTCAATGATATGAACCAGTTCCGCAATCTCGTTTCGGTGACCGCGCCGGGTACGGAAGTCAAGATGGAGATCTTCAGGGATGGAAAGAAGAGGCAGCTTTCCACCGAGATCAGCGAGTTTCCCGGGGATGGTGGTGAGGAGGAAGCCGTGCGCGCAGAGGAGGCAGCTTCGCCGCTTCTCCTCGGTCTCGGTCTTGAAACACTGTCGGACTATCACCGCAGTCAGCTCGATATACCCTCACGGGTGCACGGCGTGATCATAACGGAGGTTGATCCGAGCACACCGGCCGGCGAATCGGGACTCGCCAGGGGGGATGTGATCCTGGAGATGAACAGGGAACCGATTGAGAACCTCGATGATCTGAACGATGTCATATCGCGGTCCGGCAAGGACCGTTACCTTCTGTTCATTTACCGCGGGGGAAGAACGTTCTACAGAATCTTGAAGGATTAGAATATCGGCGGCGATGATCGTGCGGCGGATGCGCACCCGAGTGCGTGACCGCCGCATGCCGCCCGCTGCGCGGAACAGTACGCCGCGGTTCCGTTCTCAAGGGGGGATACGATGTCGATACTTGCCCTTATCGTCGTGATCTTTATCTCGGCGCTGATTATCAAGATCGGCTCGACCGCGTTACGGATGACGGGGATCGACAAGGAAACCGCCCGGTTCCAATCGCTCTCTGCGTTCACCGGTACCGGTTTCACGACGACGGAGGCGGAGAATATCGTCAATCATCCGACGCGGCGCAAGATCGTCAAGGCACTGATGCTGTTGGGCAACATAGGCATCATCTCCGTCGTCACGACGGTGTTTCTATCGTTCCGGGGCGCCACACTGACCGATTCGCTGGCCAATATCGGCGCGATCGGCGCCGTCGCCATCGTGCTCCTCCTCGTATCCCTCGCCAAGGGATTGGAGAATATGCTCGACCGGTTCATCGAGAAACGGCTCTCACGGATGACGCACTTCTCAATGGGTGGATTCTCGGAGATCGTCAAACTGGCCAGCGGGTACGGCATCGCGGAGGTCAGCATACAGGCCGGTCACCCCATCACCGGCAAGAAGCTGTTCGAATCGAACCTCAGCCAGAGCAACATCATGGTGCTCGCCATAAAACGCGGCATCCACCTCATCCCGACTCCCCGGGCGAACGAAACGATCGAGCCGGGAGACAAGCTCCTCTGTTTCGGGCTTCTGAAAAACCTCGCCACCGTGGCCTCGTCGGAGGCGCCGCCCGGCGTTGGTGAAGCCGCCGGGGCGTGAGACCGCTCAGTCGTAGTATTCCTCTCCGAGGTGCGTGATCAGATCCTCCCCCTGGATGAACCGGAGCGTGTTCTTCAGCTTCATCAGCTGTATGAAAAGATCGTGTTCCGGATACAGCTCCGGCGCATGCATCGGACTCTTGAAATAGAACGAGAGCCATTCCTGAATGCCCTTGAACCCGATCCGCTTCGCGAGATCGAGCAGGAGGGCGAGATCCAGAACGATCGGTGCCGCCAGGATGCTGTCGCGGCAGAGGAAGTCTATCTTGATCTGCATCGGGTAGCCGAGCCAGCCGAAGATGTCGAGGTTGTCCCACCCTTCCTTGTTGTCGCCGCGCGGCGGGTAATAGTTGATCCTCACCTTGTGGTAGAAATTTCTGTAAAGGTCGGGGTATACCTTCGGCTGGAGTATGTACTCGAGGACCGAGAGTTTGCTCTCCTCTTTGGTCTTGAACGATTCGGGATCATCGAGCACCTCACCGTCCCTGTTGCCGAGGATGTTGGTTGAGAACCAGCCGCCGAGGCCCAGGAGACGTGCCTTGAGGCCCGGGGCGATGATCGTCTTCATCAGCGTCTGACCGGTCTTGAAGTCCTTGCCCGTGACCGGCACCTCGTTCCGGCGGGCCAGATCCATCAGGGCCGGGATATCGGCGGTGAGATTGGGGGCGCCGTTCGCGAACGGCACGCCGAGGGACAGCGCGGCGTAGGCGTAGACCATGCTCGGAGCGATTTCGGGACTGTTGCTCTTGAGACCCTTCTCGAAGGCGTCGAGATCCATGTGGATCTTCGCCGGTTTCATGAAGATCTCCGTGCTCGCGCACCACACCATGACGAGCCTGTCGCAGTTATTCTTCTCCTTGAACGACGCGATGTCTTCCTTGAGCCGTTCCGCCTTGTCGTACCACGTCTTCCCTTCCTTGACCCATGTTCCGTGCAGCTTTTTGACATAGTGCTGGTCGAAGACCGCCTTCATCGGCCGGATTGTTTCGAGAAACGGTCTGATCTTACCGAGCAGCTCCCGGTCGAGCACACCGGCCTTGAGCGCAGCCTCGTACGTATTGTCCTCGAATATGTCCCAGCCGCCGAACACGAGGTCTCCGAGTTCGGCGAGGGGTATGAAATCCTTGATTGCCGGTACGCGGTTTTCCGTTCGCTTGCCGAGACGGATCGTGCCCATCTGGGTCAGGGAACCGATCGGTTTTGCAAGCCCGTTCCGGATCGATTCGACACCGGCGATGAATGTGGTCGCCACCGCACCGAGCCCCGGCGTGAGGACGCCGAGTTTACCGGTCGGTTTGGTCGGTTTGCGCTGTACCTTCATCACTCCTCCTTTGCACGTGCCACATGCAGTACTCTGTCCGTTACCGTTCGTATCTCCACGGCGCCCGCCGCGCCGGTGATGGAAGTCAGGGTACCGGGGTTGACAAAATAAAACAAATTTATTATATTAATAATGTCTATAAAAAATAATTATGGAATTTCGATCACTGAAATATCTGCTTTCACTGTCGGAACGGGGGAGCTTCACCGCCGCGGCAAAGGATCACTACGTGACCCAGCCGGCCGTGAGCATACAGCTCCGCAAGCTCCAGGATGAGCTGGGTACCGTTCTCTTCGAGGTACGGGGCCGTGACGTCCACTTTACGAGGGCCGGTGAAATCGTTCTGGAGTACGCACGCCGTTTCTCGGAGCTCGATGGAGAGATGCACCGGAAACTGGCGGACCTCGAGGAGTTGCGCAGTGGGCGCATCGCGCTCGGAACGATTGATGCGGCGAGCATCTACGTACTCCCGGACGTCTACTCGCATTTTCAGCGGCACTATCCGGGTATCGACATCCACATCGAGATCGCGGCAACGGTGCCGCTCCTCCGCAAGCTCCGGGAAGGCGAGATCGATTGCCTCGTCGGGACTCTCCCCGTGGAGGAGAGTGATGACCTCGAGGTTTTTCCGATTTACGACGAGTCGCTGGTGGTCATCGCTCCCCCGGGACATCCGCTCGCGCGCCGCCGCCGGCTCACGGCGGGCGATCTCGCGCGGCACGCATTCATCTCGTTCCGCGAAGAGTCGATCACGCGCCGGATCATCGAGCGTGTGCTCGTGGGGAAAGGCGTTACTCCCAAGATATCCATGGCGATAGACAGTCCCGAAGCGATCAAGAACCTCGTGTCGTCCGGGATAGGTTTGGCTATTTTGCCCGAGCGGGCGGTCCGCGACGAGATAGCGGACGGACGTGTGGTGCCGCTCAGAATCACCGGACTTGCATTCACGCGGACACTGGGACTGATCGTGCCGGCCCGCCGTTACCTGTCGAGGCCGGTGCGTGCGTTTCTCGGCGTGCTGGGGGAATTGCTCGATGTGCAACTGCCCCGCCGGCTGGTCGAACATGAATCAGAATACCACGCGGTGGAGATGGTACGGCAGGGAGATTCACGCGGAACGGGACGAAAGAATAAGACGGGAATGGAATCGAGTCGATCGAAACAGAGCAGGGGGAAGATAAGATGAGAAAAAAGATAGAGGTCGCACGTGAAGCGATCCTCTCGGCCGGTTCGTTTCTCAAGGAGTCGTTCGGCAGGGAGTTGAGCGGCGAGGTTGCGGAGAAGGACCGGAACGATTTCGTCACCCAGGCCGATATGGTGAGCGAGCGGATGATCACCGAGACGCTGCGTCTCGCCTTTCCCGGCATCGGGATCCTCGCGGAGGAGGGAACCGCATCGGCGAATGAGGAGGCATGCTGGATCATAGATCCCCTCGACGGTACGACCAATTTCATTCATGGATACCCCACGATCGGTGTGAGCATCGCGCTGATGGAGAATGGCGAGGTCGTGATGGGCCTGGTGTACGATCCGCTCAGGGAGGAACTGTTCGAGGCGACGCGGGGCGGGGGGGCGTTCTGCAACGGCAGGCGTATCGCCGTCTCCGGTACGGAGGAGATTGCCCGTTCCCTGCTGGGCACCGGTTTTCCCTTCAGGGTCCATCGGCATCTCGATTCCTATCTCGCCGTCTTCAAGGATCTTTTCCTCCGCTGCCGCGGTGTCCGGCGGGCCGGTGCCGCCGTGCTCGATCTCGGCAATGTCGCCGCGGGGAGACTGGACGGTTTCTGGGAACTGTACCTCAAGCCGTGGGACATGGCGGCGGGCGCCCTGCTGGTGCGGGAGGCGGGAGGAACGGTGACCGACTTTTTCGGCGGCGGCACGTTTCTCGAATCGGGCAACATCGTCGCCGCGACACCGGCGGTTCATCGCGCGATCGTCGCCGCGGCGAGCACGGTCTTCACTCCGGAAAGTATCAGGGATCTCTCGACGAACCTGCGCCTGCCGAAATAGTGAACGGGGGCCACCCCGCTCGACCGGCCCCCGTTCCAGCAAGAGGAGGGATCCTCTTACCAAACGCCGCTGCAGTTCATGCCCCATACACCATGGAAGAACCCGACCCCCGGCTCATCGGCCGCCCAGTGCCCCTTGAGGCGTCCCTTCATGACCAGGTCCTTTCCTAACCACACTCCCTCGAACCATCCGTGCATGCATGCATCCCCTGCATCGATCGCCGGGACGGCCCCGTAGTGGCCCCTGAGAATGCTCATGAACCGCCCGTCTTCATCGATGTACTTGCCGAAGAAGACGCGCTCACCGGCGCTGTTCACGCCGTAGACGCCCTTCAGATGACCGACCGCATACCCATGCCGCCCGATCCAGATGCCGCGAAAGACGCCGTGCACGACGCCACGCGTCCCGGTGCTGTCCGGGGATATGATCGTATCGGGCTCGACACTCTTCCAGCCGCCCATGAGGTGACCGCGGGGACAGGAGGGCAGTATGATGTGGCTGTTGATCGAAATGCCGTTTCCGCACCGGTCGACGGGCTGTACGATATTCAACGACATGAGCTGCTCCGGCGTGAAGCGCGCCGTGTAGGGTCCGGTCTCGAACACGAGGACCGGCTCCGGCATCCCGTTCGACGTGCCGTCCGGCGGCGAGGGAGGCGGGCAAACCAGCTTCACCTGTATACCGTCCACATGTGGTCCGGTATGGGAAACCCAACCGATCGTCGATTTATCGATCCGGGTCACACTGTCGGCCGCCTCGAAGGCGATGACCTTCTCGATGATGATGACGCCGCCCTCCACGTGGAGTGTGCCGGTCCAGTCGATGGGGCAACGCTCCGCGGTTGTGGAATCATCGAACGCACGGGCGAGGTGACCCCAGACGGCCCTGAACCGATAGATGCGTGCTCCGTGACGGCGCTCCATTTCGCGCACCCGTTCCTGTTCGCGATACGGGTCATCGTACGCCGGCTCGTTGTCGTAGCTCTGGAAGATCTCGGATTCCCCGAAGACCGGATCCTCGTCGGCGAACGAGAATCCCCCGGTCGGGGCGTCGAGGTCTACCACGGTTGCCGGTTGGTTATCGGGCACCGTCCCCGGTGAGGTCGGATCGTCCGCCGTGTACCGGCAGCCGTATACGAGGGCTATGAGGAGGAATAGACTGGCAGCGAATAGCTTCTTCATCCTGCTCTCCTTTCTCTCGAACCGTTCTGTTACCATCGAACGTCCATTCCCAGGCGTTCAATTCGTGCATCCCCGGTTCCTGCGTGGGGGATCCGTTGTTACCCGGTCGATCACCATCCAACGATGAGGTATGCACGAGCGGTGCCGAAGCGGGCGAAGTGTTCGATGATACGTTAATCGATTGAAATTAGATTAATTGAAAGATTGCCTGCGATGAATGTCAAGCGGTCCGCTGCTCCGGCGCTGTACGCATAGGTACACTCGAGGTCACACACTGTCCGCGACCGTTCAATTGGATACGGCACCCGATACGGTCACCCGCACCGCCGTTTCCATGATCCCGCCGTGCGTCTCTGCGTTTCTCCCGTCATGGTGCCGGTGTTCAGATGAAACAACAACGGATCGATGATCGTAGTACAGCTAATTGCAATGTGGACCGAACAGGGGGTAGGCAGTATGAAAACGTTGTCACTTGTTTTCTCATTTCTGCTCGTTGCGTTTCTCTGCACCGACGGATTGTGTCACGAGCATTCCCGCGTCTCGTGCGGCAAGCACGGCTGGGATTTGTTCGACACGGATGAGGTGAGCGTGGAGATCGAGGACGGAAGCCTTCTGATCATCAACGAGGACGAAGATCAGACGGTCGAGATCACCGGGGAGTACGAGCTCTCTATCGACGATCGGCATATCGAGACGGACGAGAAGCAGCAGGTGCTGATCGCCGAGTATTACAACCGGATGGTCAATATCACCGAATACGCCAGGCTGCTGGGGATCGAAGGCGCCAAGGTCGGGGCGAGCGGCGTCAAACTCGGAATCACCGCGATCGCAAAGGTCGTAAAGCTCCTGAGCGAAGATTACGATGAGAATGATCTCGAGAAGGATATGGAGCGGGAGGCGGAGAAACTGGAAAAGAAGGCCGAGCTGCTCGAGCGGAAGGCGGAGCGCATCGAGGAGATGGCCGAGGAGCTCGAGGATCTGCATTACGAACTGAGACGGAGCATTCCCGCGCTGAAGGATCTGGAATGGTTCTAGTGTTGGATTCATTTTGCCGCCGGCCGCGGAAAGGAGCGGGTATACGTGGATAGGCACATAACGATTCTCGGGGTGCTGCACATCGCCAACAGCGCGCTCGGGATCATCGCAGCCGTCATTGTTTTCACCATCGTTGCGGGGGCCGGGATCCTATCGGGGGACCCGGAGGCGATGACGATCACCTCGATTGTCGGATCATCGATCGCCCTGTTCCTGCTCGTTCTCTCCGTACCCGGCATCATCGGTGGGATCGGACTGCTCCAGCACCGCCAGTGGGGGCGGATCCTCATTCTCGTGGTGGGCTTTCTGAACCTGCTGAATGTACCGATCGGCACCGTGCTCGGCGTTTACTCGATATGGGTACTGCTCAAGGAAGATACGGGGCCGCTCTTTAATGGAGGGCCTACGCAGGGCCACTCGCAGTAGCGTGAAGCGGGATTGAACAGATTCATCCGATGAAAGGTGATCGTTTGCCCACCGGATGGGGACGCGCGTGATTTCTACTGCGGCTGGCGGTTCCCGCTCTCGTAGGCGACGAGGACCGGGGAGTGCCGCCCACGAGCACCGTCAGGCGTCAAAAATAATCCGTTCATACGCAACACCTTTCGGCTCCGTCTCTACATATTTCTTGACAATCCAAATAGGCTGCATGAGACTGGCACCGGTGATCCTACAACTCTCACCTTAACCCGAAGGAGGGCTCCATGAAGAACCCCACCCGGTTCTCGCTGGGTCTGCTCGTTGTCGTGTTCGTCGTGCTCGGCCTCATGATCGGCTGTTCCGAGACCGACCGCAACCCGATCACGCCGAATGAGCAGGTTCTACTCAGCGCGTCCCATCCAATGATCCTCCACGCTATGGAGATCCAGACGCTCCGTACCCAGAAGATCATGGAGGATCCCGAGGTGGTCGGAACGGCGACCGGTCTCACCGATAAGGGCGAGCCGGCCGTTCTCGTGCTGCTGAAGTCGGCCGCCGGCGGCAAGAATGTCGGACAGGCGCTCGATGGCGTACCCGTCGTCAAGATCGTGACCGGCCCGATCAAGGCGTACGGCAAGCCCAGCGGTGCCGATCACAAGGCGCGGCAGACACGGCCGATCCAGCTCGGCGTCTCGGGAGGCAACATAAACGACATCGCGAACGGATATTGCTGCGGTGGCACCCTCGGTGCACTCGTGACCAACGGGACGCAGTACATCCTGAGCAATTCGCATGTTTTCGCCAACGACATCGCCGCCAGCGCGGGCGATCCGGATATCGCCCAGATCGGCGACCTGATCGTCCAGCCCGGCCTGATCGACGTCTCCTGCTACCAGTATGAAAACGACGCCGTCGCGACACTCTCCACGCTGACGAGCTTCTTCCCGCCGACCAACGTCGATGCGGCGGTCGGTGATGTGATCACCGGCACGGTGAGGACGGACGGCTCGATACTCGAGATCGGCACCATCTCGTCGACGACGGTGAGTGCGAGTGTCGGGCAGGCTGTCAAGAAAAGCGGCCGGACGACAGGGCTCACTCGCAGCTCGGTTTCCGGTCTCAACGCGACCATCAACGTCGGGTACGAGGACGAGTGCAACGGCGTGCCGTTCACCGTGCAGTACACCGGCCAGATTCTCGTCACGAACCGGGCGAGCAAGTTCCTCAACAGCGGCGATTCGGGATCGCTCATGGTTGAAGACGTGAGCACCAATCCTCACGCGATCGGCCTTCTGTTCGCGGGGAGCAGCAGTATCGCCGTTGCCAACCCGATCGACGACGTGCTGAACTACCTCGGAGACGAGCTCGGCGGCACATTCACGATGGTCGGCAACTAGGGGGGAAACGGGGAAACGCTTTACATTCTCCATATTCCTCGTTCGAGACGGTGTCCGCTTCCACCGGGAGCGGACACCGTTGTATAGTGCGCTGTACGGAAGAGCGGATGCGGCGCGTGCAGCGCGGCGGCGCACGGGGAGGCTCCAAAGATGCGAAAATGCTTGATCGCCGGGATGCCGGGCGTGCAGCCGGTGGTTCTTGTGATGGCCGCGCTTGTCGCACTGGCTGCCGGTTGCGGCACCGGTTCACGGGAAGGAGGAGATGGAGAAACCATGTCGATCGATGATATCAAGACCGTGATGGAGGCCCATGTCGACGAGTTGATGGCGATACCCGGCGTCGTCGGTGTTGCGATCGGCGCCCTCGACGACGGCACGCCGTGTATAAGGGTGATGCTGCTGGAGGATACACCGGAGCTCCGCCGTCGAATCCCGGACGAACTGGAGGGACACCCCGTCGATATCGATGTGACCGGCCCGATACGGGCGATGCCGGGTGCGGGGGATTGACGCCTACCGGTTTTCTGTCTCGGCCCCGAAGTACTCGTGCAGTTTCCCGCGCACGGCGAGATTGATCGCATCGGCCCACAGATCGACCGGATTCCGGTCGTCGGTGAGGACCGGTGCGCCGTCCGTATCCGGTTCGAACCGGTTGTCCCAGGCATGGACGCGATCGTATTCGGCGCTGTTGCGTTGCTCGGGGGGCGGGAGCTCGTACGGCAGCTCGATGGGCCGTCGCGAGGCGAACAGTATGACGTTTCCCACTTCGACGGGCGGCTCGGCGATGGGGAGAGCCCATACATACGGGAATTGCGTACGCAGGGTCGCGGCGACGGAACGGATGATCAGATCGTTCCACCCGTGGGCGATCACGTTCAATGCGAGGAGCCCGTTCGGGGCGAGGCGCGTGGCGGCGAGGGCGAAGGCTTCACGCGTGATCAGGTGAAACGGAATCGAGCTGCTCCCGAACGCGTCGAGAACGATGATGTCGAATAATTCGCCGGTGGTGGCGAGAAACCGCCGGCCATCCATGTGCACCACCGCTGCCTCGGCGCGATCGAGGCCGAAGAAGCGGTAGGCGACGTCCGTCACGGCCGGATCGATCTCGACCGCGGCAACCTTCCAGCCGTCCCTTGCGAATTGTTTGGCGATCGATCCGCCACCGAGACCGACGAGCAGGCACCACCCCGGAGAATCGAAGAACCGGCGGGAAATATCGATCACGTTCACGTACCCTGAGGTGGCTCTCCACGTACCCGGCTCGACCTCGGTATGTATGAATCCGTCGATGAGGAGGAAGCGCCCGCCGTAACGGTCGACGACCCGTATCTCTCCGTACGGGCTCTGAACCTCGTGCACGAGCCCGCGCGTGGCACCCGTCGATTCGCCGGGCAGAAACATGGTCGGTACCATGCCGCAGGCGAGTACGGCGAGCGGTACCAGAAGCCGCGCCGCCGCCCGCCGTCCCTGAAGGGCCATCAAGGCGGCGGTGGCGATCAGGAGCACGCCGATCGCCGTCATGAGGCGTGTTATCCCGACATGCGGTACAAGGACGAATCCCGTCAGGAGCGCCGCAGCCACGCTCGCCACGGTCGAGATCGCGTAGAGATTTCCCGCCGATCGCCCCACCTCGGAGAGCGAACCGGTCCGTAGCTTGATCGCGTATGGACTGACCATGCCGAGGAGCATGAGCGGGGGGAAAAAGAGGATCACCGCCGCCGAGAGCACCGCGGTACGGAGTCCGATCGGTTCGAACGCACCCAGGATGGGTCCCTGGATCCATGCCACGATGAGCAGCCATACCCCGGCGCCGCCGAGCAGTACACCGAGACGGGACGCGGTCGCTCCACGGTCCGCCAGGCGTCCCCCGAGGGCGTATCCGACGCTCAACGCGGCGAGTGTTACGGTTATGAGCGCCGACCAGAGGTACAGGCTCACCCCGTAGAACGGGCCGAGAATGCGGGTGCCGAGTATCTCGACGGCGAGTATGGAAGCACCGCTGACCGAGATGCAGAGGTACAGGTATCCATGTTTCATGATCGTATCGCCCCTTCGGTGTGTGTATGATGCGGACTCCGGCCACACTGTAATCCAAATGCGCCTTCATGACAATTGCAATCGGGGGCGCCATGAAGTCCGTCCGCGGGAGGCGCGGAAACCGGGCCCGCCGGCGGGGACCTGCGACTGGCATGAATTCTCGACGTACGGCATATTTACGGCGCGGCATTGTTGACAGGGCACGGTCAGACCGGTACCCTGTACCCGTAGCGGGGTCGGATGCGGCGCGCGCCCGCCTGGTGACGGATAAGCGTTCGCATGCCGGTCAGGGCGGTTCACCATGACAGGCGTGGAGGCGGGATGTTAGTAAAACAGTTTCGCACGGGAGGCGATCGCAATTTCGGGTACCTGGCGGCGGATGAGGAGACGGGGGACGCCCTGATCGTCGACCCTTCGTTCTCTCCCCGCATGATAGCGGATTTCGCCGTGGAGCGCCGGTTCACGGTGCGCCTTGTATTCGTGACCCACGATCATTATGACCACAGTAACGGGAACCGTGAGATCGAACGGTCGACGGGGATACGGGCACTCTCCCTCGGCGACACGGATCCGTCGTCCGGTACCGTCGTGCAGGACGGCGCGCGGTTCGACATCGGCCGTCTCGATGTCGTGATCATTCATACGCCGGGGCACACGGCCGACTCGATCTGCGTGCATGCGGGGGACGCCCTGTTCACGGGTGACACGCTCTTCGTGGGAAAGGTGGGAGGCACCGATTTCGGCGAGGGGGCGCGGCGGGAATACGACTCGTTGCACCGGAAACTCATGGCCCTTCCCGACGAGACGAGGGTCTTTCCCGGGCACGACTACGGTCTCTCTCCGGAGTCGACGATCGGCGCCGAACGTATGCGGAATCCATTTATCCTCCAGCCCGATTTCGATGCGTTCGTGCATCTCAAGCGGAACTGGGAGGCCTACAAGAAGGAACACGGCATCCCATGATATGGTACGAGGAGAGTTTCGGATCGTGCTACCTCGAGGTGTACGCGCACCGCGACGAGGGTGAGGCGGAGCGGGATGTGCACGCGATCGTGAGACTGATCGGGCCGGACCCGGGTGAGCCGATCCTCGATCTCGGCTGCGGCGCCGGGCGGCATCTCCTCGCGTTGCACCGGCGCGGATTCAAGCGCATCGTCGGGATCGACCTGTCGGCGGAGCTGCTCGGCGAGGCGGCACGCATCCTCCCGCGGCACGGTGGGGAGCGGATCGCGCTGGTGCGGGGGGACATGCGTGAGATTCCGTTCCGCGACACCTTTGCCACGGTCGTTTCACTCTTCACCACGTTCGGGTACTTCGACACGGACGCGGAGAACGCGCGCATCGTCTCTTCGGTGCGGGGGGCACTCGGGGCGGGGGGTGTCTTTCTGCTCGACTATCTCAACCGGGATGACGTCATCGCGAATTATGTTTCCGAGGACGAACAGGAACTTTCCGGGATGCTCGTCCGGAACGTTCGCACGCTCACCGAGGGGAACAGGCGGATCGAGAAGCGGATCACCATCGAGCGACGGGAGGCGGAACCGGTCACGCTGTTCGAGTCGGTGCGACTCTTCTCGAGCGATGAGCTCCTGGCGATGTTCGCCGATGCGGGATTCGGACGGATCCGGTGCTACGGATCGCTCGCCGGAGAGGCGTACCGTTCGGAGAGCGCGAGGCTCGTCGTTGTGGGCGAGAGGGTATCGTGAGGTTCCTGTGGCGGGAGGGTGTATGAAAATCCGGCGGATCGATCCCGAGCGGTGCTTTGGCGACAATCGGCTGTACGTCGATTACCTCGCGGGGCGGGGTGCGGCGCGGCATCTCTACTCCCATGCCCCGCACGATTTCCGGGGCGCTCTCGGGGCGAGACGGAAGCATCAGTATCCACGCGTGTCTCTCGTCGAGGGGCTCCGCGGTTACAACGAACGGCTCGGAGCGCACGGGCCGGCATTGCGAAACATCGACCGCCTCGCGGATGGACGGACATTTTGCATCATCACGGGGCAGCAGGCCGGATTCCTCGGCGGACCGGTCTACACCCTGTACAAGATCGTAACGGCGCTGCGTCTCGCCGAACTGTGCTCCGGTACGCTGGGCATCGATGCCGTTCCCGTTTTCTGGCTCGCCACTGATGATCACGACGTGCACGAGGTGGATCACGCGTACTTGCTCGAAGAGGACGGTGAGGTCGGCACGGTGCGGTTCCCCGCCGTTCACGACGGGCGGCCCGTCGAGGCCCTGTCGTGCTCACCGGACATTTCGGCGGCGTACGAGCGCTACTTCGAACACCTCGCCGCGGGAACGCGCGCGGGGCCGCCGCCCGCCGATTCGGTCCAGGCGGCGCGGGACACCGTTCCCCCGCCGGCAGGCGGGCGGTACGGCGAATGGATCGCGCGGATATGGTCGAATTTATTCTCGGACGTCGGTCTCGTTATCGTCGAGCCGCACATTCTCAGGGCGACGGCGGGGGATTGTTTCAGGCGGATTGCAGGGCTCGATGGAGAAATATCGCGCCGCGTCGCAGCGGCCGGTAGAGCGATCCAGTCTGCCGGGTACGATCCCGTACCACTCTCGCCGCGAGCAGGTACCCTGTTTCGGTTCGATGATGGGGGACGGCGCACGCGGCTCGAGAGGCCGGGCGAGCATGCCGAAACCGCGGCGGAGCATCCTGAGCGCTACTCGCCCGATGTTCTGCTGCGCCCGCTCATGGTCGATTCGATCCTTCCCGTCCTGGCCCACGTGCTTGGTCCGGGGGAATTCGCGTACCATGCGTACCTGAAGCCGCTGTACGAACTGTTCGGCTATGCCCAGCCCTTGCTTTATCCCCGCAAAAGCTATACGGTGTTGGGGAGTTCCGAGACCGAACGCATCGAGCGGTACGGGAGGGCGGTGGAGGAGATACTGTGTGGGGCGGCGGCCGCAACGGGGGCGCCGGATATCACCATACCCGGGTCGGGCGGCCGGCTCTTCGACGAGGCACGGGAGGGATTCGCGAGGGCGCTCGCACCGCTCCGTCCGTACGTCGAGGCGATCGATCCGGGCCTCGTGGAGACGCACCGGCGGGCATCATCTCAGGCGCAGCGCGCCCTCGATACGCTGCGGGAACGGGCGGTGCGGGCGGTCATGAGCGGCCGCGGGATGTCGAAGGGGGAGTATCGGCGGCTGGTCAATCTGATCGTGCCGAAGGGGAGGATGCAGGAACGCGTATTTCCGCTCCCCTTTTTCCTCGCACTCGCAGGGCGCCGATTTCTCGATGCCGTGATGAACGCGGGGGAACTCGATGATTTTTCGCATACACTGATCACGCTGGAGACGATCGATGAGTGATGCAGATGTCATGGCTTTCGGCGCGCATCCCGACGATATCGAGATCGGATGCGGCGGGACAATCCTCAAACTCTCTTCGAAGGGATACCGTGTCGTGCTGGTCGATCTGGTCCGCGGCGAGATGGCCACCCGCGGCACCGTCGCCGAGCGGAACGAGGAAGCGGCAAAGGCGGCCGGAATACTCGGTGTTCACGCGCGGGAGAATCTCGAACTGAAGGACGGACACATCGCCGTCACCGAAGAGGCGAAACGCAAGGTCGCCGAGGTGGTGCGCACGTACCGGCCGCGTCTCGTAATGGTGCCGTACTGCCGGGACCGCCATCCGGACCACTACCACACCAGCGAGGTCGTGTACGAGGGACTCTTCATGGCGGGACTGCATCGCTTCGCGACCGGCCAGGAGTCGTACCGTCCGCCCCGGCTCCTGTACGTCATGCAGTGGGAGGAGTTCACGCCGACATTCATCGTTGACATCACGGAGCAGTACGAGAAGAAGATGGAGGCGATATACGCCTACAAGAGCCAGTTTATGCCCGGTGACAACTTCTACCAGTTGACGAAACTTACCTCGCGTGAGTACAACTGGTCGCTGACGAGCAGGATGGCGTACTACGGTTCCCTGATCGGCAGGAAGTACGGGGAGGGATTCCTCGTACGCGGCAATATCGAGGTCGATGACCCGCTCGAGCTCATATTTTCGTCCTTCTGAATCGGGTCCTTGCGGGAGGATTGCGTCATGAAAATCGGCATATCATGCTATCCGACCCACGGCGGCAGCGGAGTCGTGGCGACCGAGCTGGGAAAGCATCTCGCACGCGCCGGGCACGACACGGCATTCATCAGTTTCTCCTCGCCGTTCCGGTTGACCGAGCTGCCCGCAGGCGTTTCCATCCACGAGATCCAGGACGATATCTTTCCCTTCAAGCAGTACCCCTACACGCTTGCGCTTGCCGCCAAGATGGTTGAGATCGGACGCCTCAAGGGTCTCGAGGTCATTCACGCCCACTACGCGATACCGTTCGCCGTGGCCGCCATCCTCGCGCGCCAGATAGCCCCCGAGTTGAATCTCAAGGTGGTGACGACGCTGCACGGGACCGATATCACGCTGGTGGGGAGCCATTCATCGATGCGGATAATCACGACCTATGCGATCAATGCGAGTGATGCGGTCACCGCGGTGTCGCAGTATCTCAAGAGCGAGACATACCGGATATTCAACGTCGACCGGGAAATAGAGGTTATTTACAATTTCGTCGATATGGAACATCACGCGTGCTCCGTTTCACCGTCTGTTCCGAAGTTGAAATCGAAGGGGCAGGCGACGGTCATACACATATCGAACTTCCGCCCGCTGAAGCGTATCGGCGATGTGATCGAGGTGTTCGCCCGCATCAGGCGCGCGATTGATGCACGGCTCCTCCTCGTCGGCGACGGCCCGGAGAGCATGAAGGCGGAGCAGATGGTACGCGATCTCGGCATCTCGGATTCGGTCGAATTCATCGGTATCGTGGATGATGTGGCGCCGATCCTCGCCGCCGCCGACCTGCTGCTCCTGCCCAGCGAGAGCGAGTCGTTCGGGCTCGTGGCCCTCGAGGCGATGGCGAGCGGTGTTCCGGTCATCGCCAGCAGGGTCGGCGGGATACCCGAGGTGGTGGAGGACGGCGTGACGGGGTACCTGGCGCCGCTCGGCGATGTCGATGAGATGGCGCGGCGCTCACTGGAGATCCTGACCGATCGGAAGAATGCGGCGCGTTTCTCCGCGCGTGCGCGCGAGCGGGCGGCGAAACTGTTCGACTACCGCACGATCGTCCCGCAGTACGAGTCGCTGTACAGAAGAGTGATCGGTTCACCGTAGCGTATAATTTCCGGACAGGGGCCGGGCCGCCCGTGACCGGGCGACACCACCGGGAAGATCCCCGGGACGGTGCCGCGCACCGCGGGTTTACCGATAGAGCCCGTCCGGGTCGATCTTTTCCCGTAGAATCTTCAGCTCCTTGTCCGTCGGCGGATCGTTGTGCGTGATCTCGTCCGCCATCAGCAGCTCGAAGCCGGTGTGCTCGACGACGTCGTCGACCGTCACGCCGGGATTCAGGGAGAGGAGCTTCATACGCTTCGTCTCATCATCGAACCCCATGATGCAGAGACTCGTAACGACGCGGTACGGTCCCGTGCCCCGCGGGAGCCCCGCCGCTTCGCGCGCACCGGGACCCGCCAGGTAACCGGGGGTCGTGATGAAATCGATCTTTTCGATGAACCGCTTCTTGTCGTGCGGCATGATCGCGATGGTTCGCCAGCAGCTGCTCCCGACGTCATTGGCGCCGCCGCTCCCGGGAAGTCGCACCTTCGGCTTCAGGACGTCGCCGATCACGGTGGAGTTGAGGTTGCCATACGGATCGATCTGCGCCCCGCCGAGAAAGCCGTACTCGATGAAGCCGCGCTGCGAAGCCTCCATCACGTAGCAGATCCCGGCGGCGTGGATGGCCTTGTTGTACGTCCGCATGTCCCCCACGGCGAGGGGGAGCTTCTCGAGTATCGCGCCCGTGCCGCCGAATTCGAACACGGCGACGAGGTTTGGAGCGTGCATGCGCTGGGCGAGGCTGGCCGCCAGCATCGGGATGCCGGTGCCGATGAACGCGGTCGTCCCGTCCTCCATGACCCGGGAGGCGAGACAGATGAGGAGCTCCGAAGAACTGTACTTCTCGCTCACTGCGCACCCCCTCTGATATCGAAACTCTTGAGCCTGTCCATTCCCACCTTATCGAGTAAGGCCTGGTGATTCGGAAGGTCGAGGCACCACTCCTTGATGTATTCCTGCATCCCCTCGTTGGTTTTCTGCTTCTCGACGTACATCTTGTAGTGATCCTCGTCGCGCTCGTAGTACCCCGCCATCTCGCCGGGCCACGAGCCGTACGGCGCGTGGACGACGGCGTCGACGAGGTAGTAGGGGATGATCGTGTGATCGGGGGACTTTCGGATCTCGTCCGTCTCGATGATCTCCTCGGCGCTCACGATCAGGTGCTTGCACGCGCGCGACATCTCGACGGCGAAACCGCTGATGCCGTCGATCTGACAGTTCCCGCACTTGTCGGCCCGGTTGACGTGGATGAACCCGACGTCGATCACCAAGGCGGGTATCAGGGCGACCTTGTCGCCGGTGAAGGGACACTCGATCACCTTCGCCGCGCTGCGCCTGAGCGTGTCGGTGCCGAGCATGCTCTTGGTCGGCAGGAACGGCACTCCCATCGCTGCCGCCTTGAAGCGCCACGTGATAGCCGCATTGCTCCACTCGACGATGTTCTTCACACGGCCGCTCTCGACGGCGCGCCGGACGTTCGAGTCGACGCCGTACACCTCGAGGCCGATATAGGTGAAATCTATTTCCCTGACCATGTCCATCGCGAAGAGGAGATCGAGCTCGTGCACGCCCTGACCCACGATCCGGAAGTCGGTCTTTCCCGAGCGGACGAGTGCGCGCGTGAGGGTCAGCGGGCACCGTACCGTTCCGTACAGCTCGAAGCCGATGTAGTCGCCGCTCCTTACGAATTTTTCGATCGCCTCCTCGTCGGTCATAATCTTGTCGACGAGCTTCTTGTTCTTTTTTCGGTTCCATTCCCTGAATCCCTCGGGATCGATGGGCGCTATAAAGGACCCCTCCCCCTCGGCGACGATGGGAATGGATTTTTTCGCTTTCGCCATGCAACACCTCCTAAAACTGTCATGCGCCCGCTGAACCGTGTCGGGCCTCGAGTATGCTTACGTTCAGTTCAATGTATCACCATGTGTACAACGGCGGATCTGCCCGCACCGGTGAATTCGCGGTCTCAAGCCGCGTTTTGGGACTATATACCAGTCGACGTTGTCGGTGCAACAGAATAACAGCGCCTTCTCGAAACCAATCCCCTTCGGGGATTTCGGCGAGAGGAGGGTCTTGGTGGTACGACGGCGGCGCCGCGGGCGAAACATCGGAACGTTCGCGGCGATCTATTTCCCCGGCGGCCGGCTGTGGCGGAGGAAGTTGTCCAGTGCCTTCATCGTGCGGTCGATCTTGCGATAACACGGAACCCCCGCGTCCTCCATCATATTGACGGCCGGATCATAGAGCGTGCCCGAATCGACCGAGACGACCATCGGTTTTTTCGTTTTCTCGAACAGCCTGATCGTCACCCGTGGATACGAGTTCTCGTGCTCGAGGTCCTCCCGGTGCTCCGGGCCCGCCGGGAGGGTTTCCATGAAGGGTGTGGGGGCGACGACCGCCGCCACGATACAGTCGACACCGTCGTCCCGGTCGAACGCCTCGATGCATTTGCCGTAGTTGACCGCATCGGTCTGGGGCGTGGCATCCACCGGATTGTTTATGTCGATGATATCGGTGGGGAGCACCTCTTGCAGCGCGGCGACGGTGTTTTGCGAGAACCGGGCCAGCTCCATCGAGTAGAGCCGGTCCGCCGCCACCGAGCATTCGAAACCGGCGTTCCCGAAGATCGCGACGCGGTTCCCCGCTACCTTCTTGTCGGTGAGCAGGGCGAAGATCTTGATCGTATCCTCGACCTCGTTGAGGGTGTCGGGCATGATGACACCGGCATCGGTGAGGATCCGGTGCAGCACCTCGTAGTCCCCCGCCATCGACGCGGTATGCGAGGCGACCGCGGCGGCCCCCGCCTTGGTGCGTCCCGTTTTGTAGGCAATGATCTTCTTTCCCGACGCGAGTATCTCCTTCGCGACCCCGAGAAACCGCTCACCGTCGTACGGCTTGAATCCCTCGATGTAGAGGCAGAAGAAGTCGATCTCGGGGTCGTCCTTCATGTAGATCAGGTAGTCGGTGACCGTCAGGTCCATCTGGTTGCCGTAGGTGATCATGTACTTCGGCGAAATCAGTTGGCCCATGTTGCTCACCACGGTGACGAGGTATGCTCCGCTCTGGGAGATGAATGCGGTCCGATCACCGTACTTCCCCACGAAGGGAAGTTTGTACTCGGGAAGAAAGAACGTGTTGTACCCTCCGGGGCGCGAAACGATCCCGAGACAGTTCGGTCCGTTCACCACAACTCCCACTCCGTCCCGCTCCCGTCCCTCGCGGATCACATCATGGAGGCGCCGGTCCAGTTTCTTGCCTTTCTCCGTTTCGCCGAATCCACCCGATATCAAGGTAATCGCTTTCGCCATCTTGCGATCGATGATCTCCTCGAGGAGAACGGCGGCGCGCTCCGTTGCAGGGATGGCGAATACCGACATGTCGACCGGTTCCGGCAAATCGGCTATGGACCCGAATGCCCGACAGCCGTCGATGGAACCGGCCTCCGGGTGGAGTACATAGATACGGTCACTGCCGATGCGCCCCCCCTTCAGGATATTCTGCAGTATGATCCGTCCCGCGTTCATCTTTGTGGCCGATGCGCCGATGATCAGAACACTCTCGGGTTCGAGAAGGCTGTGGATTCCCGGCTGCGGTGGATACATCGGATCATGCTTGTTGCGGGAAAGACGGATGATGCCGTCCAGCGGGACGAGATCGCCCTCCGGGGTGACCTGCATCGGGTTGACCTCGAGTTCCTCGATCGTCACCGGCGAATCGTTCGAGAGGGGCGAGAAGGTCCTCGCGAGGTATGCGAATCCCTCGACCACCTCCTGGATCCTGTTTCCCCTGACGAGCGGTTCCGCCGAGATGCGCGTCTTGCCCTTGATGATCGGGTAGAAGAGCGTTCTCTCTATGATACGTTCGCTGGCGGGGGCGTTGTCGACCTCCGCGGCGGCGCGGATGAAGAGGCCCTTTTCGGACCGCAACCCCGCCTTGAATACCTCCGTGCCGACCCCGCCCATGCCGAGGAAGACGACCGGCCCGAAGGACGGATCCTGCCTGAGGGAGACGAGGAGCTGGTACGGCATCCAGTTCATACCGGCGATTTCCTCGGCGATCAACATGCCGCTGAACTCGATCGATCGGCCGGCAGCGATGTGGGAGAATTCGGAGAACGATTCGCGCACCGCCTCCGGTGCGCGCTCAACGAACCTGACGCCGCCATATTCGAAGCGGTGCTGCATCTCCGGGGAGATGAGTTTGCAGACGAGCCGTTCACCCGGAATCCGCGATATATCGAGCCGGGCAAGTTCCCGCTCCGTCCGGGCGAAGAGTGTTCTCGGCACGCGGAATCCAAGCATAACGAGCAGCTCGTAGATCTCGTGCTCGTAGAGACGGTCGCGTCCCTCGCCGAGAGCCTCGAGAAGCTTTTTTTCCACTTTTTCCTTCAATGATCTGGTGCTACGGCCCATCTTCTCGTACCTCCCTCAGATCCAGGCACAGTGCGCTCTTTTGCACGAGACGGCTGTATTTGTCACAGTATAGCGCGATGAAGGTATGGCAGGCTCCATCGAGATGTTCTCTCTCGGGAAAAGAAGCGTGGGGGCAGTGGAGATCACACCATCTGATTTCTTGCTTATTCATTCCATTATAAGCACTTGACTTCATTTTCCGGAGCAACGGGTATTTTATGGTTCCGTGCTTTGGAACAATATATGATAATGAATAATGGTTGTCGATAATTATTGCGGATTAGTTGCAATATTTCTGAAATTTGACCGGTGATGACATGGAACGGGCGATGAACGGTAACAATACCCTCCAGATGGAAATTACGGCGCAGAAACGCGCCATCGCGCGGCTCAAGCGTGAGATCTTCGGTATCGATAAAACGTATAAATCGAAATATATCAGAGAATTCATGGCCGAACACCGGGCATTCCAGGAGATCGTGCCCCTCGGGCACGTGATCGATGAAGCAGCCGCCGCCGATGTCGTCTATTTCGGCGATTACCACCCGCTCGATGCCAGCCAGGATCTGGTCCTCCGGCTGATGCGGGAGCTGACATCACGGGCGCGCCCGGTCGTGCTCGCGCTCGAGATGCTCTATACCCGACAGCAGCCCTCCCTGGATCGCTGGATGAAGGGCACCATAACGGAGGGTGAGTTTCTCTCCGAGATCGAATATAAATCGGAGTGGGGATTCAACTGGGAAAGTTACCGCCGGATCTTCATGCTCGCCAAGAATCCGTTCATCCCGATATTCGGCATCGACGAAGAGCCGCGCGACCAGCTCACATTCATCCGCAGCCGCGACCGCCTGATCGCGCGCAGGATAATGACGATCCGCCGGTTCTTTCCCGGTCATCTCGTGCTCGTCGTGGTCGGCGAGTCCCATCTCGCGTCCAACCATCTCCCGGCAGGAGTGCGTGCGTTCTGCGGGGAGCCGTACCGTGAAGTCATCGTCGTTCAGAATATCGAGGAGATCTACTGGCAGCTGCTCGGTAGTGGGAAGGAGACCGCCGATGCCGTTCGTATAGACCGGACGCGGTACTGCATCTTCAATACCTCGCCGATCCTCAAGTACGAGTCGTACCGGGAAATCATCGATGCGTGGAGCGGCGACGGTACAAGCGACCGGTGGACGCCCGTCCTGGAGAAAATGGTTGACGATATTCTCCTCTTCCTCGTGCGGGACAGATGCGAGTTGTGCGTCACGGTTCGGGACGGCCTGCAGGAAACGATAGACGATGTGTTTCCCGAGGTATACTGCTGCACAACGTACAAGGCGTTCGCGACCCTGCTCCGCTCCAAGCGGATGAGCCAGCTCGGTACATTCGCCATCATCGAGTATTTGAGGCAGTGCGGGATCGCATACGTACCGGCGGTCAATGCCTTTCTCGTGATGAGATTCGAATCGGTTCATCCGTTGCGAGAGGCCGCCCGGTTCGTCGTATGGGCCACACGGGACCGGGTCGGGAAGGAGCGAGGAACGGACAGGGATCCGGCGGATCGCTTCTACGAATTTGTGCTCGAGGAGGCGCTGCTGTACCTCGCGACGAAGTTCGTGAATCCGAAACAGGACTGCCTCGAGACCGATCCCGTCCTGCGATGTATCGACTCGCGTGGTGTCGTGCGGTGCGCATTGCCGCGTCTATCGATGAGCGATACACGCAAGATCGTGCGCATGGTGAAGTACCACTTCAGACGCGACCGGAAGACGGACGTGCGGTTCCCGGTCACGAGGAAACTCGAGGCGATATACCGGCTCGGCATCAAACGGCGGTGGTTCGCCGTGAGAACCCTCGGGCACACGCTGGGGGATGCCATATACACCGCGTACCATGCCGGGCAGGTCACACGCGACGAGATCATCGAGCTGTTCAGGGAACGGTTCGAGGCCCCCGGATCGGCGCGCGGCCGCTACCTCGCATTCGTACGGCGCACATCCCCGTACCGGGGCCACCGCGGCTCGTACCGGAGTGCGTCGATGCCCCCCCGGTGAATTCCCCGTGTTTTTGTTTGAATTTTTTTGCCTGACCGTTCAGAATCGGCAAACCGTGCCCGTGGCATGGAAGAAGGGGGGGCGTGTTGCCATGAACGATGCACGCGATCTCGAGGACAAGACGGTCCTGGTGAAGCTGTTGAATTACGATGGCCTCGAATTCGTGGGTGTGCCCGAGAAGGGTCCGTTTTTTTGCCGTGTCGTGGCGGTCGACGAGGCCGGCCTGTGGGTCGAGAACAAGAACTTCATCACGACCGAACTCAGCGATTCGACGGGTGCGGTCGTTCCCGAAGAGCGGAGAAAGACGGAACGCCACGTGGTCAATGTCCTCTTACCGTGGCGCAACATACAGACGGTCGTGATGTTCACGGAGGATGACGCGGAGAATATCGTCCAGGGTTTGATCGACGATGAGAAGGGAGGCACGGGGACGATCGGGTTTGTGAAGTGATGCGCACTACCCGTTCCCATCCCACGTATCCGCATGGGGGGGCGTGCTCCGGTTCCGGTATGCGAAAACGGTTGCGATTATACATTCAACGGATGGCGCCGGAGCTCCTCGTGATCAGCAGTTACCTGGCGGTGGCCCTGGTCGGCACGGTGCTCCTGTCACTCCCCGCCGCTTCGACCGGCGAGGCGCTCGTACCGATCGATGCACTGTTCACTGCCACATCCGCAATCTGTGTCACCGGTCTCGTCGTGGTGGATACAGGGACGCAGTTCACCGTATTCGGCAAGTCGGTCCTCCTCGCCCTCATCCAGCTCGGCGGCCTCGGCGTCATGACATTTTCGGTTTTTCTGTTCCTGTTTCTCGGGCGGGGTATCGGGACCCGGGAACGATGGATCATCGCGGGTAGCTTCACCCCGGCGCCCATGCGCGATATCAGGAGCCTCATGCGGTCGATATTTCTCTTTACCGTTCTCGTCGAGGCGGCGGGCGCCGTCCTGCTGTTCCTGTACTGGCGCCGGGAGATGGCCGTGCCCTCGGCCCTCTTCACGAGCATTTTCCATTCGATTTCGGCCTTCTGCAACGCAGGATTCTCATTTTTCGCGACCAGCTTCGAACGGTACCGGGGCAGCGCGCTCATCAACGGCGCGATCATGACTCTGATCGTGGTGGGCGGGATCGGTTTCCCCGTGATGTACGAGATTTCGCGGCGCATCGGGGACCGGAAGCGGCACCGCCGCGTTTCCCTCTCGCTGCACAGCCGGATGGTACTCTGGACCACGTGCATTCTGATCGTGTCCGGCGGTATCCTCGTCTACCTGCTCGAGCGGAACCATGCGGTGGCGGGCCTTCCATGGTGGGAGAAACTGTTCACCGCCCTGTTCCAGTCGGTCACGGCCAGAACGGCCGGGTTCAATACACTCGACATATCGACACTCACGGGTGCGACGCTGTTTATCATCATCATGCTCATGTTCATTGGTGCGAGCCCGGGCTCGTGCGGCGGCGGAATCAAGACAACCTCGCTGGCGATCTTCGCCGCGATATTCAACAACAAGGTCCGCGGCAAGGAAACGGTCAGCATCTTTCATCGCACCCTTCCCGAGGAGACGGTGTCGCGGGCACTCTCGATTTTCATACTCGCCATACTCACCATAACGGTGGGGGTTGTGGTGCTGCTCGTCACCGAGCGCTCGGGCGGCAACCCGGGGAGGGACCAGTTTCTCGCGTATCTGTTCGAGGCGGTATCCGCGTTCGGGACGGTCGGGCTGTCAATGGGCGTCACCTCGACGCTCACGACGGCAGGCAAGCTCGTCCTGATCGTATTGATGCTGCTGGGGCGCGTGGGGCTCCTCACGATCGCCTACGTCTTCACGCGCCGTGCCCGTGTGGCTCTGTACCGCTACGCCGAGGAGAAGGTGATGATCGGCTGATCGGGGCCGATTCGGAGGTGTGAGAAAGGATTCACTATGGCAAAGAAGTTTGCGACGCTGGGGCTCGGTAATTTCGGTTTCTACCTCACGAAGACCCTGTTCGAGGAGGGAAACGACGTCGTCGCGGTCGACCGGAGTGAGGACCGGATCCAGAAGATCAGACCATACTGTTCGCAGGCGATTCTCGGGGATGTAACCCAGAAGGAACTGGTCAACACGCTGGGCCTCGAGGAGATGGATGCGGTCATCGTCGGCATGGGGGGGAACGCGAATGCGGCGACCCTCGTCACGCTGTACCTGCGGGAGCTCGAGGTGAAACGGATCGTCGTCAAGGCAACGGACGAGGATCACGGCAAGATACTGTCCAGGGTCGGGGCGACCGATGTCATTCATCCGGAGAAGGATATGGCGATCAAGGTAGCGAGGAGCCTCTCCACGCCCGATATGCTCGATTACTTTCCGATGTCGGGCGAGTACCTCATAGCGGAGATCGCACCGATCGAGGCGTTCGTGGGAAAGAGCCTCGCCGAGCTCCAGCTCCGTTCCAGGTTCAATATCAACGTCGTCGGGATCAAGCAGCTCATCCCGGAAAACTTCATACTGGTCCCGTCGGCCGATTTCGTCATCAAGGACAGCGATATCCTTCTCGTGATCGGGAAGCGCGACGATATCACGAAGATCAAGAAGATGAAGGTCGAATAGGAGGAAAGCGGCGTACGCGAGCGGGGCGGCCGCGCCGATGCGGAGCGTAATTGCCGTGTTCAACACAAGGAGGAGCGATGCAACGCTACTTTGTAATCGTGCTCGCCGTTGCTGTTGCCGCATGTGCGGTGCCTGCGCCGGTGGATGCCGGCTTCGGATTCAGGCTGAATGGCGGACTCGCGTACGTGACGTATTCCGACTTCAATGATTTCGTCGCGCATGTCAACGAGAAGGAGCTTCCCGCCCTCGGGGTGACGGGTACGCTCGACAATATTCACTGGGTGCCCGAGGTGAACGGCGAGGTGCTGTTCTCTCCGCTGCCGATGATCACGGTCGGCGTCGGGGCGGGGATCATTTCGGGTAAGAGTGAATTCTCCTACATGATCTTCGGAGTCGAGTCCATCTACGAGCACACGCTCAGGGCCTATCCCCTCGCGGTAACCGGCTATTATGACATTTCCGTGCCCGGAGCGGCGATCGACCTGTATGTACAGGGCGGATTCGCGGCGATCTACTCGAAGATCACCTTCGACACGAAGCTCACCGCCGGCGACGATTCCGAGGGCCTCGACGCCGAGTTGACGACGTGGGGGTACGAGCTGCACGGTGGGGGCGGCGTGAAATTCGCTATTTTCCCGAAGGTGTCGATCGATCTCGGCGTCAGGGGACGCTGGGCGAGTCTCGATGGGTACGAAGGCACCGGTACGGTGATCGGCGAGGGAGACTACGATGTCTTCCTGGCGAAGGAGAAAACGGAGGATTACTTCCTCTACGGCCCCGAGCAGGTGGAGCACCGGGAACAGTACGAGGAAGCATCGGTCGATCTCACCGGTTTCGCCGTGACCCTCGGTGTGACGGTCTCGTTCTGAGAGATGGGGCGGGGCGGCCGCCTTACGGCGGGGATGCGCATTTCGACGAAGGCGGGTGGCAATGGATATCGGCAAGTTTCCACGGACATTCTGGGCGGCGAACACGATCGAGCTGTTCGAGCGGCTCGCCTACTACGGCATGAACGTCATCCTCTCGATCTACCTGACGAGGCGTGTCGGTTTCTCGACGGAGGGTTCGCTCAGGATCGTCGGATTCTTCATCGCCTCGCTCTACTTGCTCCCGATACCGGCGGGGGCGCTCTCCGACAAGATCGGCTTCCGGAACGGTCTCTTCATCGCCTTCTCCGTGCTCGCCGTGGGGTACGGCGTACTCGGCGCGTTTCCGTCCAAGGGCACGGTTCTCGTCGCGCTGGCCTTGATAGCGATCGGCGGCGCCTTCGTCAAACCGGTCATATCGGGAACGGTGAAGAAGAGCTCGCCGGAGGGTCTTTCCAAGATAGGCTTCTCGATATTCTATATGGTCGTCAATGTCGGCGGCTTCCTCGGCAAGATCGTCGCCAAGCCGCTGCGCATGAACATGGGGGCGTGGGTCTCGCAGTCGAATTTCACCTGGCTCAAGACCTGGGTCGCACGGAACGTGCCGCCGTTCGAGATCACTCCCGATATCATCGAGCGCGCGGCCGAGCAGACGCCGCCGATGAGCCCCGAGACGTTCTTCGAGATGCTGAAGTGGCAGGGTCTCGGCATGCAGATGATCTGTTTCTTCTCCGTAGCGATGGCCGTCATCGCGCTCCTCCTGGTCGCATTCCTCTACCGGGAGCCGGATCGCTCCGGCGAGCCGGTGCGATCGATCGAGGAGACCTTCACCGATATGCTGAAGGTCGTCCTCGACGGCAAGTTTATGGTGCTGATACTGATCTTCGCCGGATTCGACCTGATGTTCTGGCAACTCTACCTCTCGGTGCCGCTCTACATCCTGAGACACATCTCAGAGCGGGCGCCGATGGAGTACATCGTCGCCATCAATCCCGGCATGATCATACTGTTCCAGATGCCGGTCGCGTGGGCCGTTCGGCGGGTGAGCTCGAAAACCGCGATGGCGCTCGGGATGGGGATCTCGACGGTGGCGATGATGCTTCTCGGGTTTCTTCCGAGCCTGTGGGGGGCGTGCCTTGCGATCGCCGTCTTCGCCATCGGTGAGATGACCTTCGCGCCGCGGTTTCTCGATTACGTATCGATGCTCGCCCCGAAGGGCAAGGTCGGGCTCTACCTCGGGTACGCATACATGCGCAGCTTCATCGCGAGCTTAGTCGGCGGGTGGCTGTCCGGGTACCTCCTCGCACGCTACGTTCCCGAGACCGGCCGCCGTGAGCCGCTATTCATGTGGTTGACCTTCTCGGCCGTCGGCGTCGCGGCCCTCATCGCCCTCTTCGTGTACAACCGGGTCGTGGGCGGGCGGGAAGAACCGGATCGGGCGTCATGAGAGCATACCTCTCCACGCTGGACATCGCCGTCGTCGGCATATTCATCCTCGTCGTGCTCTCGGTCGGCCTGGCGCTCTCGCGGCGCGCCTCGCGGAGCACCGAGGAGTTTTTTATCTCGGGCCGCTCGCTCCCGTGGTGGATCGTCGGGACGTCGATGGTCGCCACGACCTTCGCCGCCGATACGCCGCTCGTCGTGGCCGGTCTCGTCGCCCGGGGCGGCATAGTAAAGAACTGGCTCTGGTGGCAGTGGGGCATCGGCGGGATCGTCGCCGTCTTTCTCTTCGCGCGCCTGTGGCGTCGCGCCGGTATCACCACCGACGCCGAGCTGGCCGAGCTGCGGTACGACGGCAGGCCGGCCGCGGTTCTCCGGGGGTACCGGGCCCTCTGGTTCGGTTTCTTCCAGAATATCCTCGTGATCGCCTGGGTGATGAAGGCGATGGCAAAGATCGTCATCGTGGTGATGGGATGGGAGGGTGGCGTTACCGTGCTCGGCGTGGACGCCGAGGTCTTCACCGTCCTGGTGCTCTTCGTCGTGGCGGTGTGTTACACGGCCCTCTCCGGTCTCTGGGGGGTCGTCGTGACCGATTTTCTCCAGTTCGTCATCGCGATGACGGGCTCGATCTACCTGGCGATCGCCGCTCTCCACCGGCTCGGCGGCATCGCGGGGGTGCGCGAGGGGCTCGCCGCCCATGGATTCGATGTCGCGGAGACGCTGCGCATCGTTCCCGGCACCGCGACGATCTTCCAGGCGAATGCATTCACCGAGTTTCTCGTTCTCGTGCTCATCGTCTGGTGGGCCAATTACAATATCGACGGGGGAGGGTACCTGGCCCAGCGGATGTTCGCGGCCAAGGACGAACGCCACTCGGCGCTCGGGTACCTCTGGTACAGCGTGGCCCATATATGCCTCCGGCCGTGGCCGTGGATCGTCGTCGGCCTCTGCGGTATGGCCCTCTTCGGTGCGGTGGAAGATCCTGAAACCTATTACCCCATGATGATGCGCGAGACGCTTCCGCCCGGATTCTTCGGCCTTGTGATCGCATCGTTCTTCGCCGCGTTCATGTCGACGGTCGATACGCAGCTGAACTGGGGATCGTCACTGCTCGTGAATGACTTTGCACGGCGATTCCTCTGGAAGGGCAGGTCGGAGCGATTCTATCTCATCGTCGCCCGGCTCGCGATCGTCGCGCTGGCCGTCGCCGGCGCCATCGCCTCGTTCGCCGTCAATGACATCTCGCTCGCGTGGAAGCTCGTGATATCGATCACGGCGGGGCTCGGAACCGTTGTGATCGCCCGCTGGTACTGGTGGCGCGTCAATGCCTGGTCGGAGGTGTCCGCCATGGCGACCGCCCTCGTCTGTACCATTGTCTTCGGCGTGCTCTCGCGGCATCCCGGCTGCCGCGATCTGGCGGTTCTGCAGTTTCCCTTCTCCGTGGCGGCGACGGTGTTCGTCTCGCTTCCCGTGTGGCTGCTCGTCACGTACCTCACGCCGCCGGTGGGGCGCGATCACCTCGTGCGGTTCCACCGCCGCGTCAGGCCCGGGGGGCCCGGCTGGCGCGCCATCGCCCCGTCCGGGACACCGGGCACAGCGTGGATTCGAACGGCGGTGAGCATCGTGGCGGGTGTCGTTCTGATCAACGGTGCACTCATCGGGATCGGCAAGCTCGTACTGCGTATGACCGTATCCGGCGTCGTCGCGCTCGCCATCGCCGCAGCGGCGGGCATGGTGCTCGCCGTGACGATCCGCGCAAGCGCCGCGAGCGGTGATGGCTGACGGCGGGGGCGGAACGGGCGAGGGGCGCCGTTTGGCGGTACGCCGGCATCATGATGGAACGGCACTACGTACTCGACCGGAGGCGTCGGATCTGGTAGTCTCGCCGCGAGGCACTACATGAAATGCCGTGCGTCCGTGCGGCGGGGATTGATGGACCATCGACACGGCGCCGGTGCGCAGGAAGTACGGGTCGGCCACAGCAGTGGCGGGCATTCATCAAAGGAGGACAGATGAAGATCGTACCTCGATACATACCCTTCGTGGCGGTACTCGTCGCGGTGATTCTCTCGGCCCCGCCGGCTTCGGCCGCCGAGGAAGCGAGGCTGCTCCGCTACCCGAGTATCATGGGGGACCGGGTCGCCTTCGTCTATGCCGGCGATATATGGACGGTGCCGGTAACGGGCGGGCAGGCGCGGAGAATAACCTCATACCCGGAAGGGTTGGAGCTCTTCCCCAAGATCTCACCCGACGGAGAGTGGATCGCCTTCTCCGGTGAATACGCCGGTACGCGGCAGGTCTACCGGGTGCCGTACGAGGGCGGCGTGCCGGAGCGTCTCACCTTCTATCCCGATGTCGGTACGATGCCGCCGCGCGGTGGGTACGACTATATCGTCATGGATTGGACGCCCGACGGCGCGAAGATTCTCGTCCGGGCGAACCGGACGCCGTACGGACAACGCGTGGGTCGTTATTTCCTCATCGACCCCTCGTCCGAGGGGCTCGAGGAACCACTCCAGATACCCGAGGGCGGTCCCGCGACATTCTCCCCGGACGGGCGAAGGCTCGCATACGACATAAAGTCCCGCGAATTCCGTACCTGGAAGCGCTACCGGGCCGGGCGCGCCCAGGATGTCTGGATATACGATCTGGACAAAAACACGATCAAGCGGATCACCGAATTCGAGGGCACGGACAATTTTCCGTTGTGGATCGGGAATGCGATCTACTTCACGTCGGACCGCGAGCGGATTCTGAATCTCTACCGGTACGATATCGATTCCGGGGATATCGGTAAGGTAACCGATTTCGATTACGACGTACTCTGGCCGAGCCGGGGGGGGGACCGCATCGTGTTCGAATGCGGGGGATACCTGTACTGTCATGACGCCGCCACGGGGGAGACCACCACGATAGAGGTGACCCTGGGATCCGACAAGCCATCGGCGCGGCCGGCCTACAAGAACGTCAAACAAAACATCGAGAGCTTCGCGATCTCCCCGTCCGGTGCGCGAGCCGTGTTCAGCGCCCGCGGCGATCTCTTCACGCTGCCGGCCGAACACGGGGTGACGCGCAACATAACGAAGACCGACGGCGTTCGCGAGATGGATGTGGAATGGTCGCCCGACGGGAAGTACCTCTCGTACCTCTCCGAGGAGGGGGGCGACCATTACGAGATATACATCCGCCCTCAAGGAGGGGACGGCGAGCCGAAACAACTCACCCGTGGCTCCGACTCGTGGATCATCCACCCGGTCTGGTCGCCCGATAGCAAGAGAATCGCATACAGCGACAAGAAAAACAGGCTCTGGATGCTCGATGTCGAGGGCGGCCGCACGACGGAAGTCGATCAATGCCTCTACGCCTCGATTGACAATTACTCCTTCTCACCGGACAGCAGGTGGGTCTGTTACACCAAGGACGCGGAGAACCGGATGACCTCGATCTGGGTGTACGATACCGCCGAGAAGAAGCGGATGAAGCTCACGACGGATTTCACCAATGATCTGGAACCGGTATTCTCGCGGGACGGGCAGTACCTCTTCTTTATATCGGGGAGGGATTTCAACTATCCCGATCGGCGGTTCGAGCAGCGGGTATTCGTCGGTACGCTTCTCAAGGATACCGCGTCACCCCTCAAGCCCCTGAATGACGAGGAGACGTCGAAAGATGATGGGGAGGATAAGAAGGGCAAGAAGAAGGGTGATGAGGAATCGAAGAACGGGAAAGAGGAGGAGGCACCCGCCATCGAATCGATCGACGCCGACGGTTTCGCCGGCCGCATCGTCGGGCTCCCTATCGATCCCGACCGGTACCACGGCCTGAGCGCGGTCAAGGGCGGCGTGGTCTACATCAACGAAAAACGTGAGCTGGTGAAATTCGACCTCGAGAAGCGCGAGCCCAAAACGATCATGGAGGATGTCAACAACTACCAGATCGCCGCGGATGGGGAGAAGTTCATCTACCGGAGCGGGGACACGTACGGCATCGCGGATCTCGCGCCCGAACAGAGTAAGGGCGCCGGCGCTCTCGATTTCGCCGGTATGGAGATGCGGATCGATCCGAGGAGCGAATGGCGGCAGATATACTTCGACGCATGGCGGATCATGCGGGACTGGTTCTACGATCCGGAGATGCACAAGGTCGACTGGGAGGCGATGCGTGATCGGTACAGCGTGCTCCTGCCGCACGTGGCGCATCGCACCGACCTCGATTTTATCCTGGGAGAGCTGATAGGCGAGCTCAACGCGGGGCATACGTACGTGCAACCGGGTGACGCGCCCCGCGTGGATCGTGTGCCGGTCGGCCTTCTCGGCTGTGAATTCGAGGCGGGGGAACGGTATTACCGTATCGCGAAGATATTCCCCGGAAGGAACTGGCACGAGGCGGAGCGCTCTCCCCTGACCGAGCCGGGGATCAACATCACGGCGGGCACGTACCTGATTGCCGTCGATGGAGTGGAGGTGACGACGGAGCACAGCCCGTACCGGTTCCTCGAGAACAGATCGGGCGTGCAGGTCGTGCTGACGGTGAACGACAAACCGACGAAGAGCGGCGCCCGGGATGTCACGGTCACACCGGTCGAATCGGAGCTCAGTCTCCGCTACCTCGATTGGGTCTCGCGCAACCGGGCGATCGTGGATGAGCTGTCGGGTGGGCGCGTGGGGTATATCCACGTCCCCAACACGTGGTACGACGGTTACCGGGAATTCTTCAAGGCATTCCAGCCCCTCATGACGAAGGAGGCGCTGATCATCGACGAGCGATACAACGGCGGCGGCCATTCTCCCTTCGAGATGGTCCAGATTCTCGGGAACCGGATCTACAGTTACTGGGCCGTTCGCAACACCGAACTCATCCCCTCGCCGTTCCCCGTGCACGAGGGCCCCAAGGTAATGCTGATCAACGGTCTCTCCTCGTCGGGCGGTGACGCATTCCCGTACTATTTCAAGGAGATGAAAGTCGGCCCGCTGATGGGCGAGCGTACGTGGGGGGGGCTGATCGGTTACGGCTATTCACCGCGGTTCGTCGACGGCGGGGGATTCGCGGTCCCCGGTTTCGCGTTTCTCAATGCGCGGGGCGAATGGGATGTCGAGGCGGTGGGGGTGGCGCCCGATATCCCCGTATTCGATGATCCTACCCTCATACAGCAGGGGCGCGAGCCGATGCTCGAGCGTGCCGTCGAGTACCTCCTCGGGGAGCTTGAGAAACATCCCGTGAGGGAGGTGAAGAAGCCGCCACACCCGGATAGGAGCTGATACGGTATAGTGGCAGCCCGAAGCCGTTAGCGGAAGGACGAGAAATTTGGTACCCGTCATCGATTCGTGTTATTATATTCAGGGGGGAGAATTGATGAGGGACATGGATCGAGGAGGGGTTCATGGTGAATGGAAGGATTCTCGTAACAATCTCTCTATTGACGGTTGTACTGGGAGCCGTATTCACGGGTTGTGCGGAAGATATCTACATCGGCAACCATACTTCCAACACCGCTCCCGAGGTATGGCTCTCGAGCGGTCCCGTCGAGGGTGACACGACCGCATACCGTGTCCATTTCTACTGGGGTGGATGGGATCCCGACGGAGAGATAGGTTATTTCGAATTCGTCATCGCGGAAGGAAATCCGACCGGATTCAATCCCGATGATACATTGGGAGCCGAAAAATGGACGCGGACATCCACATACGATAGTGTGTTCAACGTCGCGGCCGACGGTTCACCCCGACCCTATAAAAAAAATGTGCTCTATACCATTTATGACAAGACGCACACCTTCTTCATCCGGGCGGTCGACCAGGGGGGCAAGCGGTCGAGTCCGGCATTCCGTTCCTTCACCGCGTGGACTCTGGCGCCGACCGTGCTCATAGACGAGCCCAGGCTCGCCGGCAGCGGCACGCAGAGCTACAGCACCGTCATCACCTTCAGCTGGACGGGGCGCGACCCGATCGACGATCCGACCAACACGCAGGAACCGCGGGATATCAGGCACATGTGGGGCATCAATCTCGACACCGACGGCGTATACTCCGATACCTTCAACACCGTTCGCGAGCTGAACACGAATCCATGGCGGTACG
>DATKWS010000043.1:0-5119 GCA_035529435.1 Patescibacteria group bacterium | reverse complement strand
GCGGGAAGCAGCCCCGGTTCGTGGGGCGGCGCGGCGAGGATCTCGCTGCCCAGGATCTCCTTCTTCTCCCGATCGACCTCGATCAGGGCGAACTCGGCGGCATGGCCGAAATGCATACTGAGCGTGCCTTCGGCCACAGGTATTGCGATCTTCATCGTGGAACCTTCCTCCGTTTTTGATTCTCCATCCTTCTTCGATTGCTGTTTCCGCGGCGCCTCATCCGCCGCGCACGCCGCCTCATCCGCCGCCTTCCGCGCCGCCGTATCGAGCGCGAGTATCGGCGCGGCGATCGCGGCGAATATCCTGCCCGCCTCGGTATGCGGGAAATTCAACACGTACGGCCTCCCCTCATCGCTCGCCGAGACGATCTCCGGATCGACCGGAACGCGCCCGAGGAACGGCACTCCCATATCACGCGCCATCTCCTCGCCGCCGCCCGCCTTGAAAATATCGGTCCGCTCGCCGCACTTGGGGCAGATGAATCCGCTCATATTTTCCACGACACCGAGCACCGGCAACGAAAGCTGTCTGCAGAACGTGACACACTTGCGCACATCAATCAGGGCCAGGTTCTGGGGTGTCGTGACGATCACGGCGCCGTCCGCATCGGTGATGAGCTGCGCGATCGAAAGCGGTTCATCCCCCGTCCCCGGCGGGGAATCGATGACGAGAAAGTCGAGCTCGCCCCACTCGACATCACCGAGGAACTGTTTGATGATGTTGGATTTCATCGGGCCGCGCCAGATGACCGCGTCATCGCTGTTGCGCAGCAGGAACCCGATCGACATGATCTTCAGATTGTCACCGATCACGAAGGGATGAACCACCTCCTCGGTGCCGTGGAGCGGCATCCCCGCAACGCCGAGCAGGTTCGGCACGCTCGGCCCGTGAAAATCGACATCGAGCAGGCCCACCCTCTTACCGGCGGCCGCGAGGGCAACGGCGATATTCACGGCGATGGTGCTTTTTCCCACTCCCCCCTTTCCGGACAGCACGAGGACCTTGTGCCCCACGTTCGCCATTCGCTTGTTGACCTTTTCATCCTGCGGCATTGTGCTCATGCTTCCTCCTGTTCCCGCTCGTTTGATTCCCGTATCGCGCCGTGTATCCGGCCCCAGATCGCGCGGATATCGGCGGCTGCGGGGCCGTCCGAGATCTCGACAACGGTCCGTCCCTCCATCTGTGCACGCGTCACATCCGTGTCGTACCGGATTCTCCCGGCCATCGTGATTCCTTCGTTTCCCGCATACGCCGAAATAGCCTCCGTCATGTCCTCGTTTATATCCGCCTTGTTGACGGCGATCACCGCCGGTATGTCGAAGTGGCGCGCGAGCTCGATCACCCGCTCGAGATCGTGGATGCCCGACTTGGTGGGCTCGGTGACCACCAGCACAGTGTCCGCGCCGGCGATCGATGCGATCACGGGGCAGCCGATTCCGGGCGAGCCGTCGACCAGCACCAGATCGTGATCCTGCTCCCCCGCGATGCGCCGCGCCTCGTTGCGGACAGCGGTGACCAGCTTGCCCGAGTTCTCGGCGCCCGGTCTGAGCTTGGCATGCACCATCGGACCGAAGCGGGTGCGCGACACGAACCATTCCCCGCTCACTTCCTCGGCAAAGATGACCGCCCCGGCGGGGCAGATATACGTGCACACCCCGCACCCCTCGCAGGCGAAGCCGTCGACGGCGTAGACGTACCGTCCCGGCTGCGCCGATCCGTTTCGCTGCATGCCGTCGCTACGCGGACCGTCATCCGGGATACGCTCCGCCTCGTGTCGATGGATCGCGCCGTAGCGGCAGTGCTCCTCGCACAGGCCGCATCCCGTGCACCGTTCCGGATCGATGCGCGCCTGCTTGCCGCCGCTGAACTTCGTCGTTCGCTCCACTACGGGAGTGAGGACAAGATGAAGATCGGCCGCATCGACATCACAATCGGCCGTAACGGCCCGGCCTGCCAGCGCGGCGAATGAGGCGAGAAGGCTCGTTTTGCCCGTGCCTCCCTTTCCACTGATTACGACAAGCTCCTTCAAATATAACCTCCCGTGCCCGACCGACCGTGCCGGTGGCACATATTCCACCGAGAAGCTCCTCGTGCAGGCTCACGCCTTCACGGGAACCGCCGCCTGCAACGCATCGAGGAGCTCCTCGTAGCGCCTCGCGAATTCGGGCAGCTCCTCCACGACGATCCCGCCGCGGGAGTAGACTTCGGCCACCCGCCGGTCATCCGGAATCTCGGCGAGGATATCGATCCCCTCGTCCCGGCAGTACGATCGCACCCGCTCATCCCCTGCACCGTGACGGTTCACCACGACGCCGGCGTGGAGGCCCAACTCCCGCACCGTATCGACCGCGATCGCGAGATCGTTCAGTCCGAAGGGCGTCGGCTCGGTGACGAGGAGAACGAAGTCGGCGTCCCGGACCGATTCCACCATGGCGCATGAAGTGCCGGGGGGAGCATCCAGAAAGACGAGGGGCGTATCCGGCACCCTCCTTTTCACGGCGCGAATCACCGGCACCGGCATCGCCTCACTGACATTGAGCGTGCCTTGCACGAAACGGATGCGCGCATTGCCCTCCCGCCGCGAAGTCGATGCATACCCGGTCTCGACGACGCCCACACCGCGGGGCGTCTCCGTGATCGCTCCCACCGGGCACGCGAGCGTGCATCCCCCACATCCGTGGCAGAGCTCCGGGAAGGTAATGACCCTGTCCAAAATCAGTACAATCGCCTTGAACTGGCATATGCGGCTGCATTCACCGCAGGCGGTACACGCCGTTTCGTCGACGGCTGGTACCGGCACCTCCACGGTATCGCACTCCGCGATGTCCGGCCGGAGAAAGATGTGGCCGTTCGGTTCTTCGACGTCGCAGTCGACGTACGCAACCGGCGCCGCTCCACGCCGGGCGGCAACGACGGCCAGATTCACCGCTACGGTTGTCTTGCCCGTGCCTCCCTTGCCGCTTGCGACGGCCACGCGGACGCTCATTGATTTCTCACCATACTCGATCCGCACTTGGGGCACTTCTCACTGGAACATGGCTTACCGGGACGGTGGGGGGTGATGATACCGCACTTCGGGCATATGCACTCCTGCGAGGTGCCGGCATCATCCCGCTGCCTGCCGCCCCCTCCGCCGCCGCCGCGACCTCCGCCGCACGGTCCCATGCCGCGCCCGGTGCCCGGCCCCTTACCCTGGGGACCCGTTCCGTCTCCTCTTGGCATCACACTCTCCTCTCGCTACAGAACCGGCATTGCATCCCGGTCCGTCCATACGCAATATCACCACCGATGTGGGCAACGGACCGAGAGATCCGCCGTGATATACGAGAATTTTTGCACTACTCTTCAATCCTGTCCAGATCAGTTTGAGCGATCCTCACATCACCGCCATCCGGAGCGGATGCCCGCGAGCCGGAGCAGGGAGGGCCCGTCCCTGATCCCCGACTCGGCCCCTTCCCCCGGGTCTTACGGGGGGAGGCTCTCATGCAAAGGCTACTCGTCGCCTTTTGCGGCCCCGGCCTCGAGTTCATCGATGCGCTTCTTCACACCTTCAAGGCTCTCACTGAGAAATGCGGCCTGCTCGCGCAGGCCCTCGAGCTCATACTCGGGTGCCGCACCGGCGGTTCCGTACGCGTACGGTCCGTAGCCGGCGTCGGCCGGATGGAACCACCCGTAGGGGTGTCCCATGGCCATCCAGCCCGGAACGCCCGTCGCGAAGAACCGGTTGCGATACCCACGGCCGCCACCGCCGAAGCCACGACTCCCAAGGCCGCCGCCGCGCCCCCAACCACCGCCGCGGCCGAAGCCGGGCATGGGGTTCATGTACCCGGGCATACCGTATCCGGCACAGTACCCGGCGCCCCTCCCGGTCATCGCCCCCATTCCTCTCGGTCCCGTTCTGTCTCCTCCTGGCATATCGATCACCTCCCTTCAATCGAATTATAGTTGTCAAATCACGATCAGAGCTCCACTCACGACCAGTGCCCCTGGACATCGGGCCCCCCGGCCTCGCTGAACCCGCCGCCGAGATAGCGCTGTACCGCTTCCTCGACGGTGCCCGCCGCACCCGTCACCACGGTGATGCCGGCGGCCTGAAGGGTCCTGAAGGCCTTGGGACCGCAATGACCGGTCAGGAGCACCTGCACACCCTCCCGTGACATGATCTCACCGGCTTGGATCCCGGCGCCCTGCATCGCGTTCACATTGATCTCGTTGTCGATCGCGGTATAGCGTTTCGCCTCCGAATCGAACACCATGAAGTACCTGGCGCGGCCGAAACGCTGATCGACCTCGCTCTCCGCCGTCTTACCCGTTGCCGTTACCGCTATCTTCATTGCGCCCCTCCTTCGATCTTCCGTGACGCCCGCCGTGTCCCCGCCCGAACCCACACCCTCCCGCATGCCGCATCCCCCGGCGGGCCCACCGGCGGCACCCCGGCATGCGGTAGCGGGAATCGGACAAACGCTCTCGTTTGAATGCGTCGAGAACCTCGCTCACGTTGCCGCTCACCCACGGCAACAGACTGATTCCCGCCGAATCGATCAACAATGCGACCGGATTCGAGATCGCCCCGCAGATGAGCAGCTCGACGCCGAGCTCCTTGAGCCGGCGCACCCGAAAGGGCGGGAACCGATTGGCGAGGGTATGCTCCTCACGGCCCACCTCCTCGCCATTCACCAATTCCACTACGAGCAGATGTCTCGACGTGTCGAATACGGGTGATACACGATTGTTCCATACGGGCACAGCGACTTTCATTATTGTTTCACTCCTGCTATCATAACACGCAAAAGCCATTCCAGGTTGTTGGAAACCGGTATATATTTTACAATATATTGAATTATAATAACTTATTGAATAATTACCCCTGCCGCGACTCAGCTTTTAGGCACATTAAAGATGCATTATTGCAAATATACTGGGCGTCCCCATGTTGCAATAATGCAACTATATAATCATGTATCGAATAAAGTTACGACTCCCGGCGGTGACTGCGGCCGTCCACGGGCGGCAGCCCGATGCCGAGCCGCTTGATCTTGCGCCAGAGGGTCGTTTTGTGCATGCCGAGCTCGGCGGCCGTCGCCTGCCTGTTCCCGTGGTTGCGGCGGAGCGCCTCGGC
>DATKWS010000042.1:0-10788 GCA_035529435.1 Patescibacteria group bacterium | reverse complement strand
GGGGGGGAGGGTGAGGGTGTCGGCCGACGGCAGAAAACTTTCGGGGGTGGGCGAGAGTATAGGAATCATACCGTCCGTTCTCTTTGTTCCGGAGGATGTGGCTCTTGCGGCGGGGCCGCCGCGGCTCCGCCGTGTGTTCATGGACTACACCGCGGCGCAGATATCACCGGAGTTTCTCGCCGACCTCAAAGGATACCACGCGATCCTCAGGAACAGAAATGCACTGCTCAGGACCATTGCGGATGGAAGAGGCAACCGCGGGGAACTCGACGCGTGGGACGACATGCTGGTGGAGAGGGGCGCCGCAGTCGTACGCGGGAGGGGTGAAGTGCTCGACGAGGTGCTCCGCCATGCCGGCGAACTCTGTACGGAGCTGCTCCCCGAGGGGGAGAGCCTCGATATGCGGTACGTGTGTTCCTTCAACGAGGAGGGGATCGAACCGGAACGGGCATTGAGAAACGCCCTGACGCGATGCCGCGACGGCGAGGCGCGACGGGGGTACACGCTGGCGGGGCCGCACTACGACGATGTGATGATCTATCTCGGGGAGACGGAGCTCAGACGCTTCGGATCCCAGGGAAGAAAACGGCTCACCGCCGTCATCTTGAAGCTGGCCCAGGCACAGGCCATCATGTCGAGAAGAGCCGAGCGCCCCGTTGTTCTTCTCGACGATATCTTCTCCGAACTGGATGGCGAAACATCGGGTCGCGTGAGGGGGGTGTTATCGGACCGGTACCAGAGTTTTGTCACCTCTCCGCGCAGGGATGACTTTGCCGGGTACCGCAGGGACGGCGCCTGTTTCGTTGTGGAAGGTGGGAGGTTCCGGACGGTGGACGAACGGGGCCGGAGCGCGTGAGAAACGCTCGGGATCGGAGCGGCGCGCGCTCGACCGGCGGGTATATTTTTCTTTCTTTTTGCCGTTATTACTAATACTATCAAGTTCGTTGGGCGCGCCGTTTCTGGGTCGCGGGAGGCTGTACCGGGATGACGTCTAAAAAGGTTGGAGAGATCCTCCCGGAAGTTATGAAGGGCCTCGGGCTGGATGCGAAGCTCAGAGAGGCGGAGCTCGCACGCCAGTGGTGCAGGATCGTCGGCACGGCGGTTGCGGCGCGGAGCAGGCCGGCCACGGTCAGAAAAAACGTCTTGATCGTCGAGGTCGGTAATAACGCATGGATGCAGGAAATCCGCTTCCATCAACGCGAGATAATAGCGAGGATACGGGAGATGTTTCCGGAACTGAAGGTTGAGGGGCTGCGGGTGATACTGGAAAGGGAGAGAGAGGCGGAATGAGCCAGGAATACACTGCCAAGGGGATTCAGGTTCTCAAGGGACTCGAAGCGGTGCGGAAGCGCCCCGCGATGTATATCGGGAGCACTGATATCCACGGACTCCATCACATGATATACGAGGTGGTGGATAACAGCATCGATGAAGCGATGGCGGGGACCTGCAGTAGCATAGAAATAATCATAGCCAAGAGCGGCCATGTAACGGTGATGGATGACGGGAGGGGCATTCCGGTCGATATCCATCCGACGCAGAAACGTCCGGCCGTCGAGGTTGTCATGACCACCCTCCATGCGGGGGGGAAGTTCGACCACGATAGTTACAAGGTGTCGGGCGGGCTCCACGGCGTCGGCGTTTCCGTCGTCAATGCGCTCTCGAAATGGCTCGAGGTCGAGATATGGCGTGAGGGCAACTCATACACGCAGCACTACGAGCACGGCAAGCCGATGGAAGACCTGGCGAAGAAGCCGCAAAAGGGAAAAAAGAAAACCGGCACGAGAGTCACGTTTATTCCAGACGACGCAATCTTCAATACGTTGGATTACAGCTTCGACACGCTCTCGCAGCGTTTCAGGGAACTCGCGTTTCTCAACATGGGAATCACGATCCGCTTCACGGACGAGCGGACCGAGAAGAGCCACGAATTCAAATACACCGGCGGGATCGTCTCATTCGTCAAGTATCTCAACCAGAATAAAAACACGCTCCACAAACCGCCCATCTACTTCCATTATGTCGACGGCACGTACGAGGTTGAGACCGCCATACAGTACAACGACACATACACGGAGAAGATATTCTGCTTCGCGAACAACATCAATACGGTCGACGGCGGAACGCACCTCGTCGGATTCAAGGCGGCCCTCACGAGGACGCTCAACAATTACGCGCAGAAGAACAATCTCTTCAAGAAGCAGAAACTCGCCCTCTCCGGAGACGACGTGCGCGAGGGGATCACGGCAGTGCTGAGCATCAAGCTCCCCGATCCGCAGTTCGAGGGGCAGACGAAGTCGAAGCTCGGAAACAGCGAGCTGAAAGGGCTCGTCGAGAGCGTGCTGGGGCAGAAACTGGGTGAGTACCTCGAGGAGCAACCTTCCGTGGCGAGGAAGATCATCGACAAGGCACTCCAGTCCGCGCGGGCCAGGGACGCGGCGCGGAAGGCCCGCGAGCTGGTTCGGCGAAAATCAGCGCTCGAGTCGAGCGCATTGCCGGGCAAGCTCGCCGACTGCTCGATCGACGACCCGGCCCAGTGCGAGTTGTATCTCGTCGAGGGTGACTCCGCCGGCGGGTCGGCCAAGCAGGGGCGCGACAGGCGGTTCCAGGCGATACTCCCGCTCAGGGGAAAGATCCTCAATGTCGAGAAAGCCCGCATCGACAAGATACTCTCGAACGAAGAGGTCAAGACGGTCATAACGGCGATCGGGACGGGAATCGGCGAGGAGGAATTCGACATCACGAAGGCCCGGTATCACAAGATCATCATCATGACCGACGCCGACATCGACGGCGCGCATATCAGAACGCTGATCCTGACCCTGTTCTTCCGCTACCTGCCGAGCCTGATCAAGGCGGGGTATATCTACATCGCGCAGCCGCCGCTGTACAGGATCAAGAAGGGGAAGGACGAGCGGTACGTATACAACGACAGGGAGAAGGAAAAGGTCATCAAGGAGATCGGAGACGGCAAGGGGCTCTACGTGCAGCGGTACAAGGGTCTCGGCGAGATGAATCCCGAGCAGCTGTGGCTGACCACAATGGACCCCGAGCGCCGAACGATCCTCAAGGTTACCCTCGAGGATGCCGTGGAGGCCGATCAGATCTTCACGATTCTCATGGGCGACAAGGTCGAGCCGAGAAAGAAGTTCATACAAGACAATGCACTATCGGTGAAGAATCTCGATATATAACCCCGCGGAGCCGCTTCGTGGGGAACGGAAACGTGTGTGGGAGCAAACAACTGGTGACATGCCCGGAGTAGCTCCGGATTCCGGGCCGGCGTACGGGGAGGAAAATACGGAATGGATATCAGCAGGCAGCGGGTCATTCCCATATACATAGAAGACGAGATGAAGAGCAGTTATCTCGATTACGCGATGAGCGTCATCGTCTCGAGGGCACTCCCCGACGTGCGGGACGGGCTCAAGCCGGTTCACCGGCGGATCCTGCTGGCGATGAACGATCTCAGTCTCGCGCACAACAAACCCTACCGCAAGTCAGCGAAGCTCGCCGGAGATGTTACCGGCAACTATCACCCGCACGGTACCGCCGCGGTCTACGACGCAGTTGTGCGCATGGCGCAGGATTTCTCCCTGCGGTACCCGCTCGTCGACGGGCAGGGGAACTTCGGTTCCATCGATGGAGATCCCCCCGCTGCTGAGCGGTACACCGAGGTCCGCATGACGGCGCTCGCGGAAGAGATTCTCAGGGACATCGATAAGGAAACGGTCGAATTCGGGCCGAACTACGACGAGACGCGTCAGATGGCCCTCGTGCTGCCCTCAAAGGTGCCGAATCTCCTCATCAACGGCGCATCCGGTATCGCGGTCGGCATGGCGACCAACGTTCCCCCGCACAACCTGCGCGAGATCGTGGGCGGCCTCAAGGCGATTCTCGACAATCCCGATGTGACCGACAAGGAGCTGTACGGTATCGTGAAGGGCCCCGATTTTCCCACCGGGGGCATCATCTACGGGCGGGAGGGAATCCACGAGGCCTACCGCACGGGCAAGGGACGTATCACCGTCAGGGCGCTCGCCACGATCGAGACGCAGAAGAGCGGTAGGACGAGCATCATCGTTTCGGAGATTCCGTATCAGACGAACAAGGCGGCCATCATAGAGCGGATCGCCGAACTCGTCCGGGCGGGCAAGATCGAAGGGATCTCCGATATCCGCGATGAGTCGGACAAGGAGGGTATGCGGATCGTCATCGAGCTGAAGCGTGACTCGTATCCGAAGGTCGTACTCAACCAGCTCTTCGCGCACACGCAGCTCCAGACGACGTACAGCATCATCATGCTGGCACTCGACCAGCTGAAACCGGTCGTCATGAGCCTCAAGAAGATGATGACGGCGTTCCTCGCGCACCGGGAGGAAGTCATCACGAGGCGTACCCAGTACGATCTCACGCGGGCGGAGGAACGGGCCCACATCCTCGAAGGGTACAAGATCGCGCTCGACAACATCGACGCCATCGTACAGCTCATCAAGAAGTGCGCTACACCCCAGGAAGCCAAAGACGGCCTGGTGAAGAAATTCAGCCTCACCGAGATCCAGGCTCAGGCGATTCTCGACCTCAGGCTCCAGCGGCTGACCGGGCTCGAGCGGAAGAAGATCGAGGACGAGTATCTCGATCTGATCAAGAAGATAGAATACTACCGGTCGATACTCGAGAGCCGGACGAGGTTGCTTGGCATCGTGCGGGACGAGCTCGACGAGCTCACCGAACGGTTCGGCGACGAGCGGCGGACCGACATAGTCGACGCCGAGGGGGAATTCGAGATAGAGGATCTGATCGCCGAAGAGGACATGATCATCACGATAACGCACAGTGGGTACATAAAGCGGATTCCCACAGGCACCTACCGGCGGCAGCGGCGCGGGGGAAAGGGGATAACGGGGCTCGGGATGAAGGAAGAGGACTTCGTCGAACAGCTCTTCATCGCTTCCACGCACAGCTACATTCTCTTCTTCACCGACAAGGGGAAATGTTACTGGCTCAAGGTGCATGAGGTGCCGCAGGGAGGGCGGCTGGCGCGCGGCAAGGCGATCGTGAACCTCCTCGAGATGTCGCGGGACGAGAATATCACCGCCTTCATTCCGGTCAGCGATTTCAACGCAGACGCCTACCTCATGATGGCGACCCTGCAGGGGCTGGTCAAGAAAACGCACCTCTCCGCCTACGCCAACCCCCGCAAGGGCGGGATCATCGCGATTCTCCTCAGGGATAATGACCGGCTGATCGGGGCGCTGCTCACGGCGGGCAACGACGACGTGATGCTGGCGAAGCGCAAGGGAAAAGCTATCCGCTTCAACGAAAAGAACGTGCGTGAGACGAGCAGGGCCACCCATGGCGTCAAGGGGACAACGCTCGAGGGGGACGACGAGGTCGTTGAGATGGTCATCGTGAAGCGCGGCCGGGAAATTCTCGCCGTCACGGAGAACGGATACGGCAAGAGAAGCCGCATCAGCGACTTTCGCAATATCAACCGCGGCGGCAAGGGTGTTGTCTGCATCCCCACGGGAGGGCGGAACGGCGATCTCGTGAAGGTGAAGGAAGTTTTCGAATCGGACGAAGTCATGATGATCACCAAGAACGGCATGGTGATACGATGCCCCGTCCAGGGGATATCCGTACTGGGCAGGCAGGCCAAGGGCGTCAAGCTGATAAACCTGAACGAGGGAGATTCTGTTGTTGACGTGGCCCTGATCGCAGGCGAAAATGAAAGTAAGGATAAAAACGGGGCCGTTCCGGTCGGCGAAGAGGCCCCCGGGGTGCAGGGTCCCCCGTCCGGCGGGATCGATGCCGGAGAAGAGGCCGATCCGCCGCATGAGGTGAAGTCCATCGATGATGCGGGATCGGCCGGCGAGACGGCGGGCCCGGATGATACGTCCCCGGGCGACTCTACAGGGAATAACAAGCGCTCCCGCGGCACGAAGCGCTGATCGGAACGACGGTGCGATGTCGTCAAGGGAAGGCTCATGATACAAAGGTCGATAAACGGTTGCTCGGCCCGCGCGGTTATTCTGGCCGCGTCGTTGCTCGCCCTCGCCGGATTGATCCGTGCCGGCAACCTCGAGGAGACGGGCCTCGTCCACGTACAGGGGCGCGTGTCGATCAACCTCCCGGAAAACGGATCATTCTCCCTGTGCCGGCGCGAAGGCGGGCCGTGCGGGATCATGTGGCCACGGGTGGATGGCGCCGAGTTTCTCGGGACCGGCGGATTCTTTCTGCGTTTCAGGCGGGCCGCCGGAGCCACGTACGATCTCGTATCTCCCGGCGCCTTCGAGGCGCTCGATGCAGGCATGCGGGCCCGGGCCGTGTACGAGGGGTGCGAAGGAGGCAAGCGGTACCCACACCGCGACCGTGACGATGACGGCGACGGGGCCACGGATGAGGACCCGCTCGACGGGCTTGACAACGATCGTGACGGGCTCGTGGACGAGGATTTCGCCGCCATAGGAGACGGCATGGTCGTGACACGGGCCGTTGAGCCGTTCGCCCGGCTCGTGATGAGACAACGCAGCTACTCGTGGAACTACGGCCACGTGAGGGACTTCGTCGGCTTCACTACCAGCATCGAGTATCCGGCGGAAGCGGCGGAGCGCGAGGAGGAGGTACGGGACCTGGCACTTGCGCTCTACATGGATTTCAATATCGGGAATCCCGAAAATGAACGGCGGGGCGCCGACGATCGATTTTTCTTCCTCGGGGATGGTGCGGGGGATGGCGGCGTTGAGCGGACGTTCGAGCTGCCCGTCGCCGCGGACGGTTTGTCCTCCGCCTTTTTTGCGGCCGTGATCGTGCTCGACGCGACCGGCCCGGGGGGCGTTCCTCTCGATGTCGACGGATTCATCATGGGTGTGACGGACCGCCCCGATACTCTCTGGACCCGGTTTCTGCGGGCGGGGCGTGGATCGTGCATCACCGCGCGTGAAGATTCTTACGGTGCGGCCGGCGACCGGACCGCCCTGCCGCCCGAAAAACTCTCCTCGTACGGAGCCGTCGATGGCGACAGGGCGATCGTGCATAGGATCGGTACCGTGCCGCGCATGATCCCGGGCGACAGGGTCACGGTGGAGTGGGCCCTCGTCTTCGGCCGCTCGGAGGATGCGCTCGTCAAGAATATACGGCGGGCGGTGGAGACATTCCGCGGCGTCACCGAAGTGGGGGGAATGACCTGCCGCTGGGTCGTGCCCGCGCGCCGGGCTGCACGGAGAGAATTCACCATGACCCTCGCCTCGGTCTGGACCGAGGAGAAGAGGAGGCCGGCAGCCGCGGTGGCGATTCCGGCCGATCTCGAATCGGAAGAGGTGGAATGGATCAGGGTGGACGGAAACTGCACCACGCTGTACGAGCGCGTGGGCGCGAAGATCGTTCTCCCGCTCGAGAGGGAGCTGATCGCGCGCGAGGAACCGTTCGCGATAGAGGGACAGCTCACCGACGGGACGATCTTCACGGCGAAGCCGAGCAGCGAGCTGCTGCGGGCGTACGGCGCGAGCGGCGATCTGCCGCCGGACCGGCTTCCCGACGGCAGCTTGCACATGTACCCGAATCCGTTTCTCACCTCTCTCACCATCGACGTCAATGTTTCCGGGACCACGGCGTATGCGAACAGCACTGCTGCGAACGAGCTGGAGGGCACGAGCTCGGTCAGGGTCTACGACGTGAAGGGGCGGCTCGTGCGGACGGTGCTCCAGGAGGAGATCCTGCACCCCGGGAGCTATCAGCTCGACTGGAACGGGCTTGACGAGAACGGGGCGAAGGTGGCCCCCGGCGTATACTACTGCAAGCTGCAGATCGGCGTCAGGTCTTTGACGAAGAGGGTGATTCTACTCAGGTGACAGGGCCCTTCCATACTCTCCCGAAAAATTCACCGCTTGAGCGCGCGTTTCTCGTTGGGATCACGCTACCCGGCGAATCGCACGAGGATGAGATGGAAAATCTCGGTGAGCTCGCGATGCTCGTACGGTCGGCCTCGGCAGAGGTGGTGGGGAGCACCATCCAGCACCGGACGCGCATCGACGGGTCGACATTCATCGGCTCGGGAAAGCTCGAGGAGCTCGCACGCACGATCCACGCGGAAAATATCAACCTCATCATATTCGACGACGATCTCTCTCCCGCGCAGGCGAGAAACATCGAGGGCAGGCTCAACGTGAACGTCGTCGATCGAACCGAGGTGATTCTCGACATCTTCGTCCGGCGCGCGAGAACGCGGCAGGCGCGAATCCAGGTCGAGATCGCGCAGCTCATCTATGCCCTGCCCCGTCTGCGGAGACTCTGGCAGCACCTCTCGCGGCAGGCGGGCGGCATCGGAACGAGGGGGCCGGGCGAAACCCAGCTCGAGGTGGACCGCCGGCGGGTCAGGGAGAAGATAGCCCACCTGAAACACGAGCTCCGGCGCATAGACCGGGGAGCGGCCGAGCGGCGGAAGCGCCGGAGGGACGTCTTTCACGCGACGATCGTCGGATACACCAATGCGGGCAAATCCACGCTCCTCAACGCGCTCGCGGGGAGCAGCGTCCCCCAGAGCGGAAGACTCTTCTCGACGCTGGATTCGACCACGCGGCGCGTCATGCTGCCCGGCGACGAAACGATACTCATGACCGATACCATCGGCTTTATCCGAAGGCTTCCCCCCCACCTCGTGGCGAGCTTCCGTGCCACGCTGATGGACGTCAGGGAAGCCGATCTCCTCCTGCACGTGGTGGATGTCTCGGGCGCGCGGTACGCGGAACGGATTTCGGTGGTTCACTCGGTCCTCGAAGGCGTGTTGCGTGACGGAGTGCCCGGAACGAACCGGACGGAGAGCATTCCCACGATACTCGTCCTCAACAAGATCGATCTGATCGACGACCGCGCGGTGCGTGAGAGCCTCCTGCGGGCCTACCCCGAGGCGATGCCGGTCAGCGCCGCCCGCGGCGAGGGCCTGGAGCGCCTCCTCTCGGCGATCGAGTCACGTATCGAGCATGACACCGTCTCGGCGGAGGTATTCGTCTCCACCGAGGACGGAAAGGGGATCGCGGCGATCGAGAGCAACGCCCGCGTCCTGAACCGCCGCGTCGTAGACGGCCGGCTCCGGTTCGATGTAAGCGTGCGCAGGAGAAAGATCGCGCTGCTCGAGCGGATCGGCGAGGTGCGGCTGCGCCCCCTGAGACCCCACTGAGCGGCGTCTTTCAGGGCCGCCCGGGCCCGCCGATCATTCGGATGTATCGGTGCGAATGAAGCGCAATTCGCCGTTCTCGAGGATGACGGAGGGATACGTATCCGCGAGCTCCTTCCGGTATTGCATCGCCCTCGGGTGTACGGCGCGCAGCTCGTAATTCCGGTCGAGCTGCATGACGATGAAGCGGGAGAGCAGGATGAAGAAGACCGGAATGAGTATCGGCACGAACCGTTTCCAGCGGTGTCGCGAGATCATCCGGGAGCAGTAGATCCCTCCCGCCGAGACAATGGCGACGAATCCCACCGAAACGAGGTAGAGGTGGCGGATATCGAGCCAGTCGTTGGGCATCTGGAAGAATGCGAACGGAAGCACCATGATGTACGTCCAGGCGATAAAGAAGCGGATCGTGCGGTTGCCGAAAATGAATCCGAACACCGAGTAGGAAAGCACGGTCAGCGCGATGAGAATCCTGATCTGCGTGGCGAAGCGGTAGATGAACCTGACCGCGCCCCCCGCCTCCAAGACGAGGTGCGAGGTGTGTATGGGGAAGATCATCCTGACCAGGTAATGGATCACGTTCTTGACGGCGTAGTAGATGAATCTGAACGGCCCGATCGTCTCCTGGTAGAAATGCGGCGTGTAGTGGAACACGACGCTCTTCACGATGAGCGAGGTGACGGCGAGCGCCGTGAGAATGAGGAATCCGGTGCTGAGGACCCGCATGTTGGTTTCGCGGTGAAAGAAGAAGTTGAATGCGAGAAACGCGCCGAGTATCGAGAGGCTCGTGCTGCTCGTGAACATCGAGGCGATGAAGAAGACGACGGCGAGCAGGAACCAGTGCGTAAAGACCCGGCTCCCGAATATGAGCTCGTTCTTGAAGTAGCAAAGCATCGTGAGCAATGTCAGGGCCGTTATGACGAGGTCGTCGAATCCGGACGCGATCATGACTGACTTTCCGTAACTCCCCACCGTGAAAACGAACAGCAGGCCCGACAGGAACGCCACCGCCCTGTGCCGCAGGAGCGTTTGAACGAGGATGTAGACGAGAAAAGAGTTGAATCCGTGCAGGAGGATATTGAAAATGAAGTAGCCCCGCGGATCGAAATGGAAACGCCGGAAAAGAAGAAAGTTCAGGCCGTACACGAGTGGTTGAAATCTGAACGGGGGGCTGCTGTCGAAGATGGCCGAACGGTTATCCATCATGCGGAGGTTGTGCTCGAGCGAGACGAAGTCGGAACCGTGCCAGAATCCGTTGTCGATCGAAAGGCCGAAGAAGATAAAACTCAGCCCGATGAATCCGATGAGGAACAGAAGGTTCTTCAACGGTAAACACACCCCCATTTGAACAGAACGACGCCGAATGAACGGGAGTATACCACCAGAGAAGAATATTTGGAAACAAGCATTTGTCGGTTTCGGGTGCCGGGGCCGAAAAAGGTGCGGCTGCCGGGTGGGGAAACGAGTGTGGGACAGGGATTGGAGGCGCCGCCGATACGAGGAAGGGGACAACCATGGAATATGCATACTACTGTGCCGGTGAATGGCTCCGGGACGGCGAGAGGTTCGATGTAACCGCGCCGGCGACGGGAGAGGCGGTCGGCGCGACGTTCCGT
>DATKWS010000041.1:0-18684 GCA_035529435.1 Patescibacteria group bacterium | reverse complement strand
CTGACGCTGCTCGGGTACGTTTCCTACCGCCAGTTGCCCGTCGAGCTGCTCCCCAACGCGGAGCTGCCGCTGCTTGTCGTCTTTGTGATGAGTTACCAGGAGACGGATCCCGATTACCTTGAAACCAGGGCCATCATACCGATTGAGGGGGCGATCGGCGCCCTCCCGGGCATAGAGCGGATCGAATCGGTCGCGCGGCAGCGCTCGGGATCGGTATGGGTCTATTACAACCAGAATACCGGCATGAAGTACGCCTACCTGAAGCTCCAGGCCAAGATCAACGAGATACGGGCGGGTCTTCCCGAGGGGCTCGTCGTCGAGGTCGTCCGGTTCGACACGGAGGAGCGGGGAAACGAGTACATGACCCTCCAGGTGCGCGGCGGCGGCGGTCTCGACCGCGTGCGGAGCATCGTGGACCGGACGGTCCTCGGCAGGCTCGAGAGCATGGACGGTGTGGCGAAGGTGGAGATTTTCGGGGGCCGGGAAAAGGCCGTCGAGGTGATCCTCGACGAGGAAGCGTGTCGTGCGCACGGGATCACGCCGGCGGAGATACCGGCCCTGATCATGCGGAACGGTCAGAACAACACCTTCGTGGGGCATGTCGCCGGCGGGGACAAGCGCTACTTCGTCAGCGTCCTCACCGAGTATGCGGACATTCGCGAGCTGGAGAATATCGTCGTGCGGGAGCGGGGCTCGGTGCTGCTCAGGGATGTGGCCGATGTCTACTTCGGCGTCAAGCAGGAGAGTTCGATCAGCCGGATCAACGGCAAGGAGGCCCTCACGATACGCCTGAGCAGGGAGTCGCAGGTCAATCTGATCGCTCTCTCGAATGCGACGCGGGCCGTGATCGACGAGCTCAATGCGCGGCTCCGGACGCAGGACGTGGAGGTGGTCGTCCAGCACGACTCGGCCGGCTACATACGTGAGAATATCGACACGATCGTCAGGCTCGCCCTGATCGGCGGGCTCCTCGCGGTTGCGATACTCTGGATGTTTCTCGGCAATCTCAGGCTCGTGCTCGTGGTCGCCCTGGCGATACCGATCTCGGTATTCACCGCGTTCAATTTTTTCTACGCGTTCGGCGTCTCGATCAATACCCTGACCCTGATCGGCATAGCGCTGGCGATCGGGATGCTTCTCGACAACAGCATCGTCGTGCTCGAGAACATATACCGGCATGCGGCGGCCGGGGCCGGCCGGGACGAGGCGGTGGTGAACGGTACGCGCGAGGTGTGGCGCTCGATAGTGGCGGCGACCCTGACGACGATCACCGTGTTTCTCCCCTTCGTCTTCTCGCCGGTGGCCACGCTGCGTCTCATCGGCAGGCACATCGGTGTTTCGATCATCTCGACGCTGCTTCTCTCGCTCGTCGTCGCGCTGCTCCTCGTGCCGATGGTCGCCCACTCCGTCCTGAAGGGGGGTGTGGGGGGCACGACACGATTCCAGCTGCTCACCCGGAGGAGCCGCGCGCTCCAGGTGTACAACCTGCTGCTCAAGACGGGGCTGCGGTTTCCCGCGCGAACGATCATCGGCTGTCTCGTAATCTTCTTCGTCAGCATATTCATCTGCCTGGCGGTCAGCATCACCGTACCGCAGGAGGCAGAAACGGAGGAGATGGCACTGTACGTGAACATGCCGCGGGGCGCCACGCTCGAAGTGACCGACGGTGCGGTGACGGAGCTCGAAAAGCTGCTCGGGGGGGTCGCGGAGATACAGGACGTGTCCTCCGAGATCGGCGAGGAGAGCGCGACGGTGCGGGTGACCCTGAAGGACGGTTACAGCGATATCGCCAACCGGACCTATGCAGATATCAAGGCGGATATCAGGGGGCGTGTCGGGAACTTCACCGCCGCCGATGTAAGTTTCGAGGCCCCCCTCGCCGGGGGAGGATTCGAACGGGGCGGCGGCGGGATGGGCGGCGGCGAAGGAGCGGGATTGATGAGGATGCTCGGCATCGGGCAGCGTGAGGAGAAGGTCGTCGTCCGGGGCAGCGATTTCCCGACCATGGTGAGCGTCGCCGAGAATGTCCGCTTCTATCTCCGGAATGTAAGCTCGATCAGCGAGAGTGAGCTCAATATCTCGGAGAACAGCCCGGAAATACACCTCGTGTACGACACGCAGCTGATGAGTCATTACGGCGTCACGATGCGCCAGGTTGCCGAGGAGCTCAGGGCCTTCGAGGGGGAATTCACATCGGATCGGCTGAAGTACAAGCAGGGTGTCGATGAGTACGATATCGTGATACGCCGCCCGGGTGGATCGGGCGAGACCGGGGCCAAGACGATCGACGATCTGCGGCGCCTTCCGATTGCCGGGGAGGGAGGCGGAACGTACGAGCTCCAGAATCTCAGCCGGATCCTCTATGCGTACGGGAAGACGAATGTTCGCCGCGTCAACCAGGAACGGCACGTCGAGGTGCGGTACGAGTTCGCCGACGAGGTGAACGAATCGAAGTCGCTTCTGGAGACCGCGCGCCTCGATGTGGACGCGGTCGTGGCCTCGATGAAGGTGCCGCCCGGCATCGCGCTCGATGTTATCCACGACGACACGGAGTACGGTGAGTACCTGTTCCTCATCGCCGTCGCGTTCGTCCTGATCTACATGATCCTCGCCTCCGTGTTCGAATCCCTCGCCGCGCCCGCCGTGATCATGTTCACCATCCCTCTGGCGGCCGCCGGCTCCTTCTGGGCGCTGATATTCACCAAGACGTCCCTCTTCACCGCCTACACCATCACCGGCTTCCTGATACTCCTCGGTATCGTCGTGAACAACGGTATTTTACTGATCGACTACACCCGCATCCTGCGGGGGCGCGGAAACAGGCGTGTGCGTGCGCTCATGACGGCGGGGCAGGCCCGGCTGCGCCCGATACTGATCACGGCCGTCACGACCATTGTCGGCATGCTGCCGCTCGCGATGGGAAAGGTCGGCGAATCGATGATCAGCGGTGCGCCGTTCGCCGTCACGGTCATCGGCGGGCTCTCGCTCAGCACGCTCTTCACGCTGGTCCTGATACCGGTCGTCTATTCGGGGCTCGAATCGGCGCTCCAGTGGATGAGGCAGTTGCGCATGCCGGTGAAGACCGTCCAGCTGGTCATTTTCCTCGTGGGGTGCTGGTACATCTACGACGGTATCGATCGCCTGATCTGGAAGCTGGCGGCCCTCGTTTCACTGGTATTTCTGATACCCGGCGCCACCTATTTCCTCATGGCGAGCCTGCGGCGGGCCCGCTCGGAGCTGATAGCACCGGGCGAGTCGATACGGATAGTGATCAAAAACCTCACGAAGGTGTACGACCAGGACGCGCGGTTCGTGCGTGAATGGAAGAAGGGGAAAAGGTTCAGCGAACGGGCGTTCCGGGACGGCGCCGGCGCTCCGGAGAGCCGGGGCGGCTGGAACGGGCCGGTGCACGGTGGCAGTGCCGGCGCTCCTGGTCGCCGGTTCGGCGCCTTCGTCTGGCAGCTTCCCGTGCTCGGATTCTCGATCTTCTTCGTCTATTTCTACCTCCATTCGCTCTTTTGGGCGTTCGTTCTTTCCCACATGGTGTACGCCCTGATGCTCGTCGTGTGGCGTCCGTTTCGGGGGCTGCTCGACGAACGTTCCGCTGCCGGCGGCGCAGCGCCCGGGCGTCCGGCGCGCCTCGTGACCGGCACCATCATCTGGGGGGTTCCGCTCTTCAACGTGGCATTCTTCTACTGGGAGTGGCGGAACACGGCGGTGGCGATATTTATCGGGTGCATCTGGTATTTCGTCCTTTCCGTGTACCGTATCGCGCAACGACTGCACGGCCGCAACGTCGCCGTTGAGCGGATGACCGGCCGTTTCGCGCGTATCACAAAGGCCCTCTACCGTGCGATACTCCTCGTGCCCGTCATCGGCAGGAAAAAGCGTCCCCTGCGGGCGCTCGACCGCGTGTCGGTGGAGATCACGCACGGGATGTTCGGTCTCCTCGGTCCGAACGGGGCGGGTAAAACCACGCTCATGCGCATCATATGCGGCATACTCGATCAGAGTTACGGCAGGGTATGGATCAACGGTATCGACACGCGGAAAAAACGGGAGGAGCTCCAGGGGCTGATCGGGTACCTGCCCCAGGAGTTCGGGACCTACGAGAACCTGACGGCGTACGAGTTTCTCAACTACCAGGCCATGCTGAAGAACCTGATGGATGCGGAGCAGCGCGAACGGATGATCGAGTATGCCCTCTCGGCGGTCCATATCGAGGAGCACCGAAATCGCAGGATCGGCACCTTCTCGGGCGGCATGAAGCAGCGGATCGGGATCGCCCAGACACTGCTGCATTTGCCACGCATTCTCGTCGTCGACGAACCGACCGCGGGGCTCGATCCACGCGAACGCATCAGGTTCCGGAACCTGCTGGTCGAGTTGAGCCGCGAGCGTGTGGTCATCTTCTCAACGCACATCATCGAGGACATCTCGAGCTCCTGCAACCAGGTCGCCGTCCTGAACGAGGGTGCTCTCCGCTATCTCGGCCCTCCCGCCAGGATGACGGAGATCGCCCGGGGGCACGTGTGGCAGTTCCACGTACCGGCGAATGAATTCGAGAGGGTGCGGGAGCGGTTTCTCGTGGTGCATCACATGCGCGACGGCGATCACGTACGCGTGCGGTGTCTCGCCGGGAATCAACCGGCGGCGGATGCCCTCGGTGTCAATCCGACCCTCGAGGATGCATACCTCTGGCTGTTGCGGAGCGGCCCCGCGGGCGTATCGGGCGAAGAATCGGAGGATCGGATATGATACGGCAGCCGGGCGGGACACGTATCGGTGCGCGGGATCTGTTCGGCATGGTATCCCTGCTGATACGGTACAACCTCAAGATCATCTTCGCCAACAAGTTCAAATATTTTCTTATAGCCGCGGTGATATTCTATCTGTTGATCGCCATTCCCAGCCTCTTCGATACAGAATCGGATCTGGGCGAAGGGGACATGTTCAACCTGCTCATGTTCCCCGGGCTCCTCCTCGTTTTCTATCCGAGCGCGTACGGGATACAGAACGATATGGACACCCGTATGATCGAAACACTCTTCGGCATACCGGACTACCGGTACAAGGTCTGGCTGGTCAGGCTGCTCCTCATATATGTGATCGTGTTCCTGCTGCTGCTCGCGCTCACGATCGTCAGCGGCCTGGTCCTCTTGGAGATGCCCGTGCTGCGGATGGTATTCCACCTCATGTTCCCCATCTTCTTTCTGGGCAGTCTCGCGTTCATGATCTCGACCGTGGTGCGCAGCGGGAACGCCGCGGCCGTCATCGTGGTGGTGATAGGACTCGGATTCTGGATCGGCGTGGAAATTCTCGAGCACAGCCGTTGGAATATATTTCTCAATCCCTTCAACATGCCGCAGGATATGAGCGAGGCCGTGTGGATCGAGATCGTTCTGCGCAGCCGAATCCAGCTCGCCGTGATGACGGTGCTCTCCATCCTGCTCGCCCTGTTCAATCTTCAGAAGCGCGAGCGGTTCGTGTGAGAAAATCGACCGTGGAGGATTACTTCTGTGACCGTCCGGCGAGGAACGCCTTCTTGTTGAGCTCTCCCGTCCCCTTCGGCGCCATCCGCTCTATCACCGCGAGCCACGTCTTCTCCTCGAGCCGGAGCGACCGGGAAAGAACCCCGAGGAGGATCGTGTTGACGAGACGGGTGTTGCCGAGATCGGTCGCGAGCGCATGGGCGTCGATGAATTTTGCGTTCGGCACCCTTTTCCTGACCGTTTCCTCCGCGTTCCCGGGATAACTGAACGTGCCCGTTGCGGTGATCGGGGGCACGATCTCCTGCCGGTTGACGATGATCGTGCCGCCGTCCTTCAGCTCGTTGACCCAGCGCATCCCCTCGGCCAGCTCGAATGCGAGAACGACATCGGATTGACCGGTGGGTATGAGCGGGGAATGAACCTTGCGGCCGAACCTGACGTGGCTCGTGACCACGCCGCCGCGCTGGGACATGCCGTGGACCTCGCTCTTCTTCGCGTCCAGACCCGTCTGCCGTGCCACTTCACTGAGGATCTCGCTGGCGAGGATCACTCCCTGTCCTCCCACGCCCACGATGAGAACGTTGGTGGTGCCGTTTTCCATTTCGTTTCCTTTCCCCATGTCATCACGCGCCCGTTGCCGGGTCGATAATCGGTATCCGCGCGCCGGAACGGTCCGTCCGCCCGGCGCGAATCCGGCCCGGCGCGGCGATTGAAATCGTTACTGCTCGAGCTCCACAATGGCACCGGAAGGACAGACCTGCGCGCAGATCGTACATCCCGTGCAGAGGAGCGGATCGATCTTGGACTTCGGTTTCCCCTTCTCGTTCTTTTCGCTCGAGGTGGAGATCGCCGGACAGCCGACCCTGAAGCACGCGCCGCAGGCGATGCACGTGTCGAGCAGGACCATATACGGCTTGTCCTTGATCTTCTTCGGGAAGAGCATGCACGGCCTCGTCGTGATGACGACGGACGGGGCGTCGCGATCGATCTCTTCCTTCAGGATGGCCGTCGTTTCATCCACGTTGTACGGATCGACCTTGCGGACATGCTCGACACCCACCGCGCGGCACAACGTTTCGAGATCGACCGCGTATGTTTTTTCACCCATGAGGGTCCGGGATGTGCCGGGGTGGTCCTGACCGCCGGTCATGGCGGTGATCCGGTTGTCGACGATGATCGTCGTGGTTGTCCCTTTGTTGTACACGACGCTGGCCAGCGCCGTGATCCCACTGTGGAGAAAGGTGCCGTCGCCGATGAGCGCGACGGTCTTCTTTTTCGTCTTGCCCGCCTTCTCGATGCCGAATGCATGCCCGATCGAGGCGCCCATGCAGAGACAGGTGTCGATCTGTTCGAGCGGCGGAAGGGCCCCGAGCGTGTAGCACCCGATGTCCCCCGTCGTGTAGACCTTGAGCTTGCGGAGTGAGACCATGACGCCGCGGTGCGGGCAGCCGGGGCAGAGCACGGGCGGGCGGGGGAGCACATCCTCCTTCTTGCCGGCCTTCGGCGCCATTTCCGTGGGAAGCACGCCCGCCGCAATGAACCCCTCGCTCACGCGGTCCGGATTCAGCTCGAGATAATTCGAGAAATATTTCTTCCCCTCGACGGGAATGCCCGCAGCCGCGATCTGCTCCTCGTAGAACGGCTCCAGCTCCTCGATCACGAAGAGGCGTTTCACCCGGGAGGCGAAATCCCGTATCATCTCTATCGGCAGGGGATACCCGAGTCCCACCTTGAGGATGCTCGCGTTCGGCATCACCTCCCTGGCGTACTGGTAGGAGACGCTTCCCGAAACGATCCCGACCTCTTTGTCGTTCCACTCGATCCTGTTGAGCGGCGTCGTTTCGGCGAAGGCCCGGAGCTTCTCGAGCCGTTCGATGATGAACTTGTGCCGGATGCGCGCATGGGCGGGAACCATTACGTATTTCGTGATATTGCGCTCGAAACCGGGGTGCTCGACCGTTTCACGCTCGCCGATCGTGACGATCCCCTTCGCGTGGGAGATGCGCGTCGTGAGGCGGAGCATCACCGGTGTGTCGAACTGCTCGCTGATCTCGAAGGCCGCCTTGACGAAATCCTTCGCTTCCTGGCTGTCGGAGGGCTCGAGCACGGGGATCGAGGCGAACTTGCCGTAACAGCGGTTGTCCTGTTCGTTCTGGGATGAATGCAGGCTCGGATCATCGGCGCTCACCAGTATCAGGCCGGCGCCGACGCCGGTGTACGAGAGGGTCAGGAGCGGATCGGCGGCGACATTCACGCCGACGTGCTTCATCGCCGCGATGGCGCGCGCCCCGCCGTAGCTGGCGCCGACGGCGGCCTCGAGGGCCACCTTCTCGTTGATCATCCATTCCGCCGTGACATCATCCTTGAAGAACCGTGCGATCGTCTCGAGGATCTCGGTGCTCGGCGTTCCCGGGTACGCCGCGGCGTATTCGCCGCCGTACTCGTAAACCCCGCGGGCGAGGGCCTCGTTGCCGGAAAGGAGCATTTCCATGGCAGGATTCCTCCTCGAATAGATAAGATTATATCGGTATTGATTGCGTTGCGTTCCGTTCCATCGCATGTTCAAAGTAAGAGAAAAACCGGAAAAATTCAACTAATATTTATACGGGAAAATGGAATAATCCTGTGGCACGGCACCTTGAAATCCATTACGATGCAACAAATTAGTGGCATGGAGGGGCGAGCGACGGGGGCGGTTTTTGTCGTTCGCCTCGGCTCCGGAGCTTTGGTCGAGGGGAGTGTCTGACAGTGGCAGCGGCCCCGGCCTATGAGACCGAGGGTGAAGTCGAGCGCTTCGACGAGCGTGATACCGTCTTCTCGCGCGAGGCGCTCGTCACGGGAAGTCCCGAGGAGATCGATTACCATCGGCGGCACCCGGAGAAGGCGGAGATCGACCACCGCCTGGCGCGTTTCATCGATGCGAAGATGCAGCAGGAAGCCGGGTGCGATCAGATCGGCAGGGCGATCTACGAATCCCACTTCGTCTCAACGGCATCGCTCGCCCTCCCCGACAGGGTCGACGGTGCGCCCGCCGATCGCGCGGTCACGTGGCCGCCGCGCGAGGCGTCCGATCGGATCAAGGCGTACGCACGCGCTCTCGGCGCGGACGATGTGCGGATCGGACCGCTCCGCCCCGAATGGGTCTACACGCACCGCGGTTCCCGCCCCTTCTTTCGCAATCCCTACATCAACCTCCCTTATTTCTCCGGAATACCCGATGGGTACCAGGGTGCCGTCTATGGGGACGAGATCACGCTGACGCACCGGAACGCCATTTCCCTCGCCTTCCGGCAGGACAGGGATCTCACGTGGACGGGCACCGGCAGGGGTGTCGAGTTCGACGAGGGGAAGACCTATGCGGCCGGCATGCTCGCATCGGTGCAGCTCGCCCGCTTCATCCGCGCGCTGGGATTCCCGGCGCGGGCACATCACCTCCGCAACTACCTCGTTCTCGCCGTGCCGGTCGCGGTGGATGCCGGCATCGGGGAGCCGGCGCGGTGCGGCTACGTGGTGAGCAGGAAGCTGGGGGCGAACTTCCGGCTCGCGTGCGTGACGACGGACATGCCGCTCGTGCACGACGGACCGGTCGATATCGGGATACAGGATTTCTGCGGGAAGTGCGAAAAGTGCGCGACGAGCTGTCCCTCCCGGGCGATCCCGGCCGGCGAAAAAACACTCGTCCGCGGCGTCTGGAAGTGGAAGATCGACGAGGAGGCCTGTCTCCAGTACTGGGGGCGCATCGGATACGCCTGCGCGATCTGCCAGGCGGTGTGCCCGTGGACCAAGCCCGACAACGTGTTTCACCGCTTGGTCGCCACGCTGGCCGTCCATGTGCCGCCGATCCGGAAGACCCTCGTCCTGGGTGATGACCTGCTCTACGGGAGACGCTTCCGCGCGAAGCCGCTGCCCGGGTGGTTGCGATGAGGCGCCGCCCGGCGGAAGCGACGGGTCGCCGGCACCGTGATAGTGCGCCACTTCGCCGATGTTGATTGATCGGGCACTCTCAGTTGCCGCTTCTGTCCGTGTACCACACCGTCCACCAGTCACGATCCCCCTTGCCGCAGGTGACGAAGAAGAGGCCGTATCCTTCGGGACGCTCCGCGGCGGGTGCCGCGTCCGCAAGGTGTGTTCCCTCGAGCGCGGCGCGGATCGCCTCGCCGCGATCCCCCGGGTCGGCATCGATGAGCAGCGTGATGCGGTAGGCCGGCCAGCAGGCCCCCTTCTTGACGTGCAGGAGCTCGGAGCGGCTGTACACGGTGACGCCGGCGGAATCGAGCAGGGCCGTCAGCTCCCCGGCCGCGCGCAGGAAGAGCTCGTTCCCCGCCGGTTTGAGGGAGAGGATGTCGATGCGCGCGGCTCTGCCCCGCGGAGCGGGCGCCCTCAGGAGCCCGGTTCCGATCACGATGGTGTCGATCACGCACCCGCCGATCGCGGCGCCTTTCTTGTCGGCCCCGGCGCTGTTCCTGTCCTGCGATGCATCCGAACAGGAGACGGCGAGCATGAGAACGATCGTTACGAGGATTGTTTCTCTCATGAGATCTCCCGCCGCCGCAACGTGCCGATAGTGGATTCGATCCCCGCGGCGGCTTTCATTCGTTTTCCTCCGGCGGTGCTTTCAGCCATACCATGATGCCGATCCGCACGGTGAATCCGGAGAACCGGTCCTCGAGGGGTATGCCGTTTGCATCCAGCACCACATCCCCGGGCACGTTCTCGAGGAATGGATTTTCGAAGGTCTTGCTCTCGAGACCGGCGCCGTACGACGCCTCGAGGAGAAAACTGACGTCGTCATTGATCGGTGCCTCGAGCTGTGCGAGTGCGAGCGCATGGACGGTCTGTATCTTACCGCCGCCGGAGATGAGGTTCGTTATGCCGTACCCCAGGCCCGCGCCGATAGAGGGAACGATCCGCTCCGCGTCGGGCAGGAGGCATCTCTTGAATATGACGGCGAAATCGTAGTGCGACATCTTTCCCTCGAACGCGTCGAATTCATTCTCGTAGTCGAACGAGGGATAATAGGCGATGGCGAGCGAGAACTCGAGTGCCCACCGCTTCTCCACGAGGGTTCTGCCGAGGGCGATACAACCGCCGAAGCCTCCCCGCAATCCGTCATGTCCCTGTGTCTCGAGCTCGTTCGAGAGGTTCGGCAGGAAGGGGTGGCTGTACCCGCCGGCGGCCTTGAAGAAGAACCGGTCGGTCTGACCGGCGCAGGGTGCGGCGAGCATCGCGGTCAGGGCGACAATGATTGCAAGTGAGATGAAGATATGCCGTTTCAAATGCGATACCTCCGGCACTTCAAGTCTCTGCCAGGATCTCTTCGAGGGCGGCGACGTACGTCTCGAGGTCGCTTTTCGAGAACAGAACGAAGCGCACGAGCTCTATGCCTCGTTCCGGCAATTCGTTCAGGACCGTGCGCAGGGCGATACGGGCGGCCTTCTCGATCGGGAAACGGTACACACCCGTGCTGATACTCGGGAATGCAATCGACCGGCAGCCGTGCTCGTCGGCGAGATGGAGGCTGTTGGTGTAGCAGCGGGCGAGGAGGTCCGGCTCCCCGCGCTCTCCCCCGCGCCAGACCGGTCCCACCGTGTGGATCACGTAGCGGGCGGCGAGCTTGCCCGCCGTCGTCACGACCGCCTCCCCCGTCGGGCAACCGCCCCGCTCTTCGCGTATCGAATCGCACTGGGCCATGATCGCCGGCCCGCCGGCCCGATGTATGGCGCCGTCGACGCCTCCGCCCCCGGCAAGCCGCGAGTTGGCCGCATTGACGATGGCATCGACCCGTTCGTGCGTGATGTCACCCTGAACGAGCTCCAGGCGCCTGCCGTCTATTGTCGCCCCGCGCGGCATCGGTCTCTCCCCGTCCGTTTGGCGGCGGCCGCGACGATACTTCTATCGCCGGGTCTCAGCGGGCCGGAGGGACTCCGGCCGCCCCGGGCCCACGTTCACCCTCCGGCGCTCCCATCGATATGACTCTCGATCAGCTCCTTCAGCGGATTGAGCGGGAGCAGTCCGACGTGGCGCTCGACAGCCGATCCTTGCTTGAAGACGATCAATGTCGGTACGCTGCGGATCTGGTACTTCTCCGCGATGCCGGGATTCTTGTTGACATCGATCTTGAAAAAATCCGCTTTCCCGATAAACTGCGGCCCGACCTCGTTGAGCAGGCCGCCCATTACCTGGCACGACGAGCACCAGAGGTTGTAGAAATCAACAAAGCAGGGGAGCGGGTTCCGAAGAACCTGTCGATCGAAGAGTTCTTCCGTGATCGGTTTCGGTTCGCCCGGCCTCTGCTCGAGGCCGAGCAGTCGCTTGATAAATCCCATGAAACTCGTGCCTCCTCGCGGGGAGTATACCACGCCCGCGCGGGGAATAACCAGCGGCAATCGCCGGTTGCCGGTGCCCGTCAGCCGGTCCCCGGCGGCGCGACCCGCGATGCATACAAACGCCGGCCCGGTTCCCCTGCGCACGCACGGTGCTTCAATCACTGATCGCTGGCCACACGAATGTCCGTTGCCGTGAACTTGTCCTGACCGCGGTCCGATGGAGCCAACTTGAATTCGAATATTATGTCCCGGCTCGGCAGCCGCCGGGCGATTGATTCTTCCGGCAGTTTGGTGAAGTGAAAAAACGCCGAATCGTAGGGCGAATCTTCATTTTTCCGTTTGTCCATAAACCAGAGCCCGCTGTCGATCTTCGTGAGGTAACGCATGAATCCGATTCCCTTGCTGTCATCATAGAAGTAGCACCACCCCCGCACGTAGGAGTCCAGCGTTCCCCAGTCGGGCGAAGAGGAGGATGTGGGGATCAGATTTGGAATCAGGTATCCCGACATGAATAGATCCGCCTCCCGTCTCAAATCGTATGATGTGTTATCGAGCGCGACGACTTCCACGCGACAACCCTTGTTCTGGAGGGCGCGGATGACCTGCACGAAATCCCCGTCTCCGCTGGCGATTAAAACCCTGTCCAGATTTTCTGACTGCAGCAGAGCGTCGACGGCCAGGTCGAGATCGGCATTTGCTTTCTGGAACCGCTCTCCATCCTCGTCAACGTACCACTTCACTTCCTTGATGATGACCTTGTAGCCGACATCACGCAGGGCGGAGTGAAACCCTTCCGTTTTTTTCCTGTAGATATGGTCCCTCCTGGCCCTATCCGCATCGTACGTGACGTAGGCATTGAGCCGCATCGGATCGCTGTTGTCCCGGCAGGCAAAGTCGCGCAGAACGTCATACTGCATCCTTGATCCGCCGTTTCTGTAGATATTTGCGGAGTCGACGAAAACGCCGACCTTCGAGCTCGATAGAGGTTTCTTCTTGTTCATGCCTTCCTCCCAGGACAAAATCGGGATTGCCCGTCTGATGTATCGTCGGGTCTCATGCAAGGCGACACGCGGCATGCTCCGGAGGCGGCGCGGACCCGGCTCCGCGGGGACGGCAACTCCCACGTTCCGGCCTAGAACTTCACCACGGCAGGTATCCACGTCTTCGGATCGCCCATGACGCCGCGCGAGTAATCGACGATCTCCATCCTCTCGGGAGTCACGGCGATGAGAATAAAGCTGGCTTCCTTGTCGGGATAGAATGTCGCCCACTCTTCCTTCCATCGCTTCGCCGTTTCCTCGGGAGTATCGACGAGCTTGGCGGTTCCGTACAGGGATACATAACCCGCGCCCTCGGGATGCGCGTAATAGAGGGTGACCCGGGGATCGTTCCGGATCTCCTCGACTTTCCGCGTTACGCGGGAGGTTCCCATCCAGACCACCATGTTCTCCTCAGGTGCAAATGGATCCATAGCCCGCGCCCGGGGGTGACCCGTGGCGTCCAGTGTGATTAGAACACAAAAGCGGGTTTTGGCCATCATATCACGCGCTACGGCGAGCAGGGTATCGCGGGGTGTTTCGATCCCCTTGGCCTCCTGACCCCAGGCACAGGAGACGAGTGCCGGCACGGACAGCGCAAGTACCACCGCGACCCGGATCATCCAAGCAGTTCGAACGAGATTCATGGTTCCTCCTTCAATGGCTTCCCGAGCCCTCGGAATCATACAGGGCACGGCAACGATTATTACTTTCAATGAGATTTCAAGCACTTCGCTCTTGCGCCCCGCCAGGGGGTGTATCATGCCCCGATGCAACATAGTGTGCACGGGGGAGACGGTGCATGCAATAGGTATTTTGTCGGACCACCGGAGGAACATGGGCGTCGGTCACCCGGTGGCCGGCAGCTCGAACTTGATTTTCCAATGAAAACGTATCCTTTTTTTGGGCATTACTGGGCAAGCTTGTGAAAGACATACGATACCAAAACCAGGAATATCCCGGCGACCATCAGCACGACGTCCAGGGTGTAACTGGCCGCGACGAACGAAACGTGAATCGTTTTGAGGTCGACCGGCAGGGGGACGATCGAAAAGCGGCTCGATACACCGAGCAAGATCATCACCAATCCGATTAAAAAAATCAGCATCCGTATCATGTTTTCTCCCTGCTTGGGCCGGACCGGCGAAGGGGTAACCGGGAGGACCCGTCTAGTTACGAAAGACGAAGAAGACCGCGCCGAACAGGCAGAGCGCGGCCCACAGGTAATTGAGCCTGACCGGCTCCCTCATGTAGAACAGGGCAAACGGAACGAACACGGCCAGCGTTATGATTTCCTGTAGAATCTTGAGCTGGCCTATGCTGAGCGCTGAATAACCGATGCGGTTCGCCGGCACCTGCAACAGGTACTCGAACAGGGCGATACCCCAGCTGCAGAGAGCGGCGATGATCCACGGGCGGTGGCTGAGGTTGCGCAGGTGCGCGTACCACGCAAAGGTCATGAACACGTTCGACAGGATGAGCAGACATGCGGTTTTGGCGATGACGGATAGGTGCATTGTTCTCTCCGCAATTCTACCAGGATGCCCAGAAGTTATTGCCCGAAGCCCCAGGGGGTCTGGGTTGAATGTAATAACCGTGATCATCCGCCCAACGTTTGGCTGCATCTGCGAGCTCTCTGTTGCCGGAATTGAGAAATATCTCGGCAACTGTTTTTCCGCCCCTCCGGTTCAGTGCGTCAATGAGTGCAGTCGCGCTGCCGGGTCTGCCGAGCGCAATCAGTGCGTTGAATGCATATTCCACGGTTCTCCAATTATCCGACTCTATATCCTTCCACAGAACGTCGTCACACTGATTCCCCAGCCGCTTCAATGTTACACCGTCTCGTTCGGCCACGGCCAGATACACCTTCTCCCGGATCGACCGTGGAAGCCAACCGAGCCGTTTCAGCGCCGCCCCCATCGCGGCCCCGGCGCTCCAGTCAGGCAATCCGGACATCAGAGACATTATCGGCGATCGCGGTTCGGAAATTTGCACTTCGATCACCTCACCCGCTGCAGCTCCCGGGTCAACGGCGTTCCCGGGCTCCCCGCGACAGACCCAGGGTTTCGTCGATTGCACTACCGAGTTTATCACGGAGTTGCACATCCGCCCCCATGGTATTCGAGTAGATGATCGTCCGGATATGTCTCACGTCGAACGTCAGGTCGTCCGACCTCTGTGCCAGCACGATCCATTTTTTCTTCCATGCATCCGCGAGCCCGGCTTCGTAGTAAACGTTGGGATTCTTGTCGGTCAAATCCACGATGACCAGATCGGCCCCGGCGATCTGCTCCTTGATATCCTCGACGACCGGGCGGGAGACAAGGATTTCATCCGCCCGTATGCACTTGAGGCCGCGCGCCTCGACCGATTCCTTGATGACGTCGTATACGTAATCGAGCTCGGAGGCAAACGGCATCACTACGAAGCACAGGGGCTTTGACGCTTTGAACTTCAAGTTCTCGAACCTGGCACTCGATCGCCACGACCTGAGACCCCATTGGCCGGTTTCGTAAAACTCGTCGAACACGACGAACTGGCGGACATCGTTCACGAACAGGCTGATCTGGTTACCCACGCAGTCGATCCTGATCCGGTAGGTCTGTCCATACTTGATCGAATCCCGCCGTCCCGTATGTCCGAGGAGTTGCCAGACCGGACCGGGCAGGACCTTTCCCACGAAGAACTTTGTGCCGAAAGCGCCCAGCCCCGCGTAATAGTAACCCTCATATCCGGAATAGCGGAACATCAGGGAGCTCTCCTTGCCTTCGTCACCGCGTCCCGTCTTTGATCCCGCCAGCGGCGTGATATCCGACTGGACCGACCCGTTTTTGAAGATCTCGGGAAAAATGACGATCTGTTCCGGCGAGCTCGTATTGAGAGGCGATTTAAATCCGTTATCGCCGAGCTCTTCCCAGTCATCCTGAAGCGCGGAATATCTCATGACCCCTCCTGTTTCGATCTGCCGTCCGACAACGGCTACTGCGAGCCGCTAAAATACTCCTCGACCGTGGCAACGATTTATTGGGGGCCGGGGGACACATTGATTTCAGCAATCGTTGCTATCGGAATGAACAGAAAGGCGCGCCCCTCCGATGACCAGAACCAGAATCCTTCGTTGTCACCGTCCCATGACGACACGCCCGGACTCTGTGCGGCTACTTCCGCCGGCATTATGTGGCCCTTCATGACCGCCCCGGTTTTGCTACCTACTACCTCCACGTTCCAGGACGGGTAGGTACCCGAGATCTTGAGTTGTTTGACCCTGCTCAGTTGCACGTCGGTTGTCGAAGACTCGCTCCCGACGGTGATCGCGTCGTACTGCCTCCAGAACCAGGCGCCGAGGTCCTGGTTGTACATGGTACCGGACCAGATTCTGTCCGGATACCTGACAAATTGGATTTTTTCGCACGACAGCACATGTTCCCCGCCGGCCCTCAGAACCACGGTGACCGAAAACTCATGTGCACCCGATGCAACGTTACGTATCGGCCGGATTGATTCGACTTCCTTTGTGGCGACACGAAACCTTCCGTACGGGATCTTCAGCTCCAGCGTCTGCTCGAGATCCGCTCCACTCACCGGGTAGCTCTGCCCCAGGGCCTTGACAAATAGTTGTGATCCGGATGTCGCCAGATCCAGGACGTCGCTCTCGGCGAGCCAGGTTCCCAAGGGCACGGGTAGTCCGAGCAGGTGCAGCACGCCGGGTGCCGTTGTTTGCGGAAAGCCATCCATGCCTTCGAGGATGCCAATCCATTCCTGCCCGTCCGTCAAGCGGATTGAATGGGTGTGTGTCTCGTCGCTTCGGGTATTGGCCGCGCTTCCGGTGCAGACGACTTCCGAAAAACTCGCTCCGGAAAAGGGGATTTCAATGCTTCCCAGTGCCCAGTCCGCACGGAGCAGATCGGCCGATAGCGTGCCCTCCTTTCCGTCTCGGAACGAAACCGTGCCGGTGGACGCGTTCGGGGTCATGCGTATTTTCGCCACCGCCTGCCAGAAGATTTCCTCTGCGGCCCTTCCGTTCAACCTGAGACACTGTCCCCCGTGCGAACTCCAGTCCGAGCACATGTGGGAAATGATCGAAATTTTCAACGCGGTACCGTCGGACAATCGAACGCTGCATGCCCCGTCGAAGAGCCCGGTGCGGCCATCAACGGGCCGGCTCTCCGCGACAGCGCTCCATGCAAAAGATAGTTCTCCCAAGTCGGTCCGCGCGCCGGCCGGTTCTTCCGGCAAGCGGGTGATGACCGCGTCAACCGGCGGGCAGTTTTGCGCGGAAGCTCTGACGACCCGCCGTGCCCAATCGAAGACCAGATACGCCCTGCTGGGCCAAAGTTCGGCGCTCATGTCCTTGTATTTCACGGTAAGGGCCAGATCGTTTTCGGAGAGATACACGATCCTCGTCGCGCCGCCACGAAATTTCAGTCTCGCCTTGAACTCGTAGTAATCCCGGCTGAAGCTCCCGGTTTCGCGTTTCTTGTAGGTATTTCTGACGGTGGTCATCTTTTGAACGGAGGACCACGGGAGCTTGACCTCGCCGAACTCGCCCTGGTAGGTAATCTCTCCGGACACCTGCCTGGCGATGAGGGACTCGCCGTTGTTGAAGACGATTTCCAGCCCCCCGCCCTGCACGGGGAGCATTGTATCGATGAGTTCAAGTTCCGTCTCGAGCGTGAAATCGCCACAGTCCAGACTGGCCCGGCTGTAAGGCTCTTCCAGGGTGCTCTCCTTCCCCGTTGTGAGAAGAACGCTGATAACATGATTCGGTTCCGCGGCGGATACGACCGATCCATACACAAGCCAGAAGGCAAGAATGCCTGCGGCCATCAAGAATCGCTTCATACGTGTACCTTCTCCTTTCGCGCCGAATGTTCCGGCACCGGCCGGGGGCGGCGCGGCGCGGTCTTTATCATGTATGCCGGGCGTCCATCCGTCCGAGGAACACCCCTACCGCAGGAGAACCATTTTCATGGCCGACACCTGTCCCTTGGCCAGTAGACGGCACAGGTATACTCCGCTGGAGACATGTAGACGCAAATGCTCAATCTTCGCCACCGGGCCGTTTCTCTTTATGCCGAGCAAGTGCTTTATCCAAGATATCTTTGAATGTTTCAGGGTCATCCGGAGTGAAGAGGATCCGTCGGATATACCCCTCGCGCTTGTCAAGTACGACATGTTCCAAGAAATTGGCCCAATCCACCTTCAGGGCAGGCCGGAAATTCTTCAGGTGCAGGTCTCCTCTGAGCAGACCCTTGATCTCAGACTCGGAAACATCGACCCGCTCGATGTGTTCGAAAGGAACCGTCATACGCCCGAGCAGTGTGTTGATCTCCAGGCGATCGTCATAAATGAGGTATTCTTGCCAGAGGTTCTTCGCAATACTCTTGGAAGCATAGGCTGGTTTATCATTCATTTGATTTACTCTTTTCTCCATTCAACGTTTCAATGCTCCTATGGCTTTATTACCCGCTTCAGGTTTTCTCTTGCAGTACCCAGCTTCATGACGTCGGCGCGTGGCGCAGCCTCGAGCTTAGCTCGAATCGGCTGGGTTGTAGCGGCAGACAGAACTTGTTTGCTCTCGAGCAAATCCGTCAGACTTGCCAGTTGTTGTCTGGTCGCCTCGACGGCACCTGCTGCCAGTTGAGCCTGTGCAGCCACTTGATCCACTGCCTCGGCCGTCTTCTTGACCTCATCCCTGACGACCTCGACGGTGGCCCCGGCAGCCGAGATCTTTATGTTGCTCCATTGCGACATACCGATAAGGACGAGGCCGACCAAGGTGATCATGACGCCACCGGTCGGGAATTCCTTCTTGTTCCAAAAGACGGC
>DATKWS010000040.1:0-4048 GCA_035529435.1 Patescibacteria group bacterium | reverse complement strand
GGCCGCCGGTGCCGATGAACGGATCGACGAGGCGCACCGGAGATTGATCGGGCGCGGCACAAACAGGCCGCCCGTTCCAGCATACGACAAGCACGATCAACGAAATCAGGACCTTCATCTCTCCATACCGCCTTTCCCGACGTACGTATCGACCAGTGAGATGACCCTCAGACTTCGCGTGAACCGCTCGGCCGGACAGTCGGTACGGCACTCGACGGCGACCGTATCACCGGGCAGGAGATCAAAGAAGCGGCCGGACGCTGCTTTATGGCGGAGGCCGCGATACCGGTCCAACGACGCAGAAGCGTATTCACCGCACGGGGTATTTCGGAAATACCCTGCAGTATCGTTATGTGCGTGGCGCCGCTGCAGCTATGGATCGTGGGTACCCCTCTCGTCAGCGAGCTGATTCCCCACCGGAGCCTGCCGTCGTATTCACCAACGTCACTGTTTTGTCCCCGATCCCGATCGAAAGCGGCTCTCCCGGTTGAACGAGGTTTCTCTCGTAGCTGTACACCGGCCCCACGTTCGGCGCGTATATCACGGTGCCGTAATCGAAGAGCCGGTAGTAGCCGTCGGCACCATCGATCCCGTCGACCACGGCGATGCCGTAATCGATCGCGTAGAGGCATTCGATCGCATTCCTGAAGGTACCGAGCGGCGTTCTGTAGCAGAAACGCCTCAGGACCCTGCAGTACAGGAATACGTCATCGGCGAGTGACGGAACGAGCTGATGCGTGAACTCGTGCCCCGGCAGCAGGTTCGCATCGAGAAACTTGTAGGCGAGCAATTGGTCGAGATCACCGTACGTACCGATCCACCCGTCCGTTCTCTCCCACGCGTACCCGTGGATCAAAATCGGCCTCGCGATTGCCTGCCCGAAATCGTTCCGCAGCAGTTCCACCGGATTCCGGGGGCCGTACAGGACGGCATCGAACGGTAGCGTGGAGAGGTCGAGCTTCTCCGCCCCGTTTGCGGCGAGCCGGGCGATGATCGGCCGCCGCAGGTCCGGGCGTGCGGCGGCGAGCCGCAGGCAAAATGCCTCGCCAGGGCCGATACCCTCTCCCACTATCTCGTTCGTAGTGGTTGTGGCGAAGGTCTCCTTGAGATACTGTGCCGTCACACCGGAGGCCGTCGTGATCATGCCATCGAACTCGAGCCAGTAGGCGAACCATTCCACATCGGGATTATCGCCGACCGGGTGATGATCCATGGACGCGGCGAGCTTTCTGAGGGGCGGCACGGGGGGCACCTCCTCGGGCGTATCGTACAGCCGCGGCGGTTCGTAGCCCTGGAATATCCGCCATATGTAATCGTACGTCCATGTTGTCCCGTCGTCATTGGGCCAAATAGTGTAGATCGAGGGAAACAGGACAGGGCCGAACGGCCACAGAAATCCTTTGCACCCGATACAGAGCACGGCAAGCGCGCTGCATATCAGAACGGCGGCGGTCAATCCGGCATGTCGTTTCATTGCCTTCTCCTCTCTTCAACGGAACGTTTCGTGCCTGCCGGCATACTTCACTTCCATTTGATATCCAGGTTGATATCACGAATCTAATCGCCGTACGTTATACGGTCAACAAGCAAAAGGGCGCCCCACTGCTCCATTGCCGCGGTCCGTCGTGTCGAACCGCCGTTCATCGCTCGCTGCCCGCCTCTTCAAGTCTCTCCATCGCCCTGATGACCTTGCCGGCGTGCTTCGTCTTTCCCAGCGATCGGTAGATATCGAGGGCGGCCGCCATGTGTCGCCGCGCCTCATTCAGGCGGCCGAGCTCCTCGTGGTGCCGCGAGACGAGAATGTGCGCGATCGCCAGCTGTTCCTGCGCGCCGTCCCGTTCGATCGCCGGCATGTATTCATCGATCAGGGCGATACCCTCGTCGTGAGCACCGAGCAGCAGGTACGCCTCCGATATATTGAGTACCAGCACTATGACGTAATCCAACCGGGACGAGGAGTCGGGTAACCGCTCGGCCGCGCGAAGGGCGCGGCTGAGGTGCCGAGCATGACGAGAATACCGGACGCGATACCGAGCGTTCCGCTCATGTCGCGCCAGAAATGCACCGGAATATTCGAGATGTAGTGGGTGCGGCAACCGATCGTTTCATCGTCGACTCCACGGTGAAAGCATCGATTCATGTGCAACCATCGGGCGCGGATTCGATTGTACGGAGGGAGTGATCGAATCTAAACAGATTTGAGCGGTCGCATGAATTCCGCCCGGGCAATCGGCTACCGCTTCTTTCCACGGCGTGTCCGTAACGCCGCCGCGTAGGCACCAATAGCCCATGCGGCGAGCTCGTCCCTGTTCTCGACGATATCGGCCGGCACCTCGTAGTACGACATGACCGTTGTCTTTCCGGCATAGGGACGGAACGGCTCGGAGTCCATCGTCTCGTAATCCTGCCGGTTTGAATCGTCAACCTTGAAATACAGGACATCATCCGCTATCAAAGCGAACATCGTGCCGTTGCGATACAGGCCCGCACCGCCGAACATGCGTCGCGGCGCCACCGGCCCGAAAACGGCCAGCTGATCGACCACGTAACGGAGATACGCTTCACTTACCGCCATAACCGATGTTCCTTGCCTCTCGTGCCGCCCCTCCCTATACTAACGGCGCACCGCGCGAAATCAAGTGGTATTGGATCGGTAGTGACCCGGAACCCTATACGCACGGAGGTGTCGTATGAGAAAAACCATCGCACTGATACTCTGGATAGCCGCCATGCTGGTCCCCGCGCGCGTAGCGGCGCTCGTCGATGCAACGGCCGGAACCCATGCCGATCCCTCTGCAGTGCTCAACCGGCCCGTCGCGACATACTCGATCGTCGCGCGGGACTCGGTGACCGGTGAGATCGGCGTCGCGGTGCAGTCGCACTGGTTCTCGGTCGGCCCCCTCGTCCCGTGGGCGGAGGCGGGCGTCGGCGCCGTCGCGACGCAGTCGTTCGTCGACCCGGCCTACGGACCGCTCGGTCTCGAGCTGATGCGCCTCGGCCGGACCGCTCCCGAGGCCCTCACCGCCCTCATAGCGGGGGATGCCGACGAGGCGGTGCGGCAGGTGGCGATGATCGACGCGGTGGGCCGTGTCGCGGCGCATACGGGAAGCCGCGCCATTTATGCAGCGGGGCATCATATCGGCGCCCAGTACTCCGTCCAGGCGAACCTGATGGAGAATCCCACCGTCTGGGAGGCGATGGCGCGCGCCTACGAATCCGCCGAAGGCGACCTCGCCGATCGGCTCCTCGCGGCGCTGGAAGCGGCCGAGGGTGAGGGCGGCGACATCCGCGGCCGCCAGTCGGCGGCTATCATCGTCGTGGCCGGAACGGGCACGGGGCGCCCATGGGCGGATCGCATATTCGACCTGCGTATCGAGGATCACCCCGACCCGGTCGCCGAGCTCCGCCGTATCGTCAGGCTTCAACGGGCCTACCTGAAGCTCAACGAGGGTGACGGGTTGGTGACTAAAAACGACCTCGACAGGGCGATGGCAGCCTACCGCGAGGCGACGAGTATCGTACCGGACGGCGCGACCAACGGTGAGGCGCCGTTCTGGGTCGGGATCACGCTCGCCAGCGCAGGCAGGGTCGATGAGGCTCTCCCGTACCTCGCGCGCGCCCACGCGCAGGACAGGCGATGGGCGCAGCTCGTGCCTCGCCTCGTGGCGTCGGGTCTCCTCCCGGACGATGCAGGGCTCATCGAAAGGCTCGTCGAGGGCATGAAAGGGAAATAACGGAGGCGGCGCTCCATGCGACGCTTGGATCCGCCGGCGCAATGCCGGTACGCGGTACGCATATCGCGACAGTAACGACCGTCGAGCGTCGAACCTGCGTGATCATGATGCACCTTCCTGTGCAAGAGGCTAATCGCTCCAGCGGTATCGACCCGCACGGACGAGGTACGGGCTCCCCGCGATAAAGTTGACGACGGTCGATGACAGCACCCGCGAACGTCCACGCCGCGCGATATATGCACCGAGTCCGGGAAATGCCCTCCGGATCTCACCGATCCTCGTCATCGGCTCCTTTCCGGTTATATTCACGCTCG
>DATKWS010000039.1:0-2940 GCA_035529435.1 Patescibacteria group bacterium | reverse complement strand
CTCGGCGAGATAGCCATCTATCCCGGCCGCAACGCCTTCTCGTCGCACACGTGGAGCAAGCCATGAAGTGTTTATGGGGACAGGGTAACCGGTACCTGCGCGTCACCAGGAAACGGGTCGAGATCAGTCCGAAGCTGGCGCGGATAATACTCGCGGGAGTGCTCGTGCTCATCGGTACCGTCTTTACCCTCAGTGACGTGGGACTCTTGAACCTCTGGAAGGCGCAGAAGCGGATCGAAAACCTGTACGCCCAGATCGGCGATCTCGAGAAAAAAAACATCACCATGCAGGAAGAGATCGAGAAACTCAAGGCCGATCCCTTCACCATCGAGAAAGTGGCACGTGAACGGTACGGGTACCTGCGGCCCGGTGACAGGGTTTACCGCATCGTCACGCTCCCCGTCGAAGAGAACGGCGGGACGGTTATTCCGAGTTCACTTGACAGGAGCACGGGAACACCCTAGTATTAGACAATATTCGATGCGGGGTGGAGCAGTCTGGTAGCTCGTTGGGCTCATAACCCAAAGGTCGCTGGTTCAAATCCAGCCCCCGCTACCACATAAGAAGGGCCCCCGAACGGTACCGTTCGGGGGCCCTTCACGTTCCTGCGCGCTCCCCATCAACGAACGAGAATCATCTTGGTGCAGCGGTTCAATGAACCGACACGCAGGCGGCAGAAATAGATCCCGCTCGCCGCGCGCCCGCCCCGCCCGTCGGTGCCGTCCCAGTAGACGCTCAGCGGCCCCGGCACGATCGACCGGCGGAACAGCCGCCGCACCAATCGTCCCCTGATATCGTAGATCGAAAGATCGGCCGCCCTCCCGACCGCATCCGCGGACCGGCGATCCGTCCACGCCGACGGCGAGATCCCGAAGTTGATCACCGTACCGCCGGCGAACGGATTGGGCACGTTCTGCTCGAGATACAACGCCGGGATGGGAAATGCACCGTACTCGCCGACGGCGGTCGATACATCGGACAGCATCGTGTAGAATTGTTTCGCCGCAGCGAACTCATCGAACGCGTGTACCGAATCTATGATCCCCGGCCAGTACCCCTCGCTGCGCGCCAGTGATTCGAGATCCGATATCCAATCCACGAAGTAGGATGCATCCTCGGGCCTTGTGGCGATTCGTTCACCGTCTATCGAGATATAGATGGGGCTCGTGTGTGCAAAGAGCGAATCCCGCTCCGGGAGCCAGTGTGTGTTGACGCCGTAAACGCGTGCGGCGAGCCAGGCGCTGTGATCGACCGTCAGGTTGAAACTCGTGTCGGCACTGCACCGCGTGCCGCCGAGCGGGAGCGTCCCGATCACGCAGCCGTTCATCACGATCTCCGCGCGCTCGAGCGGGGAAGCGCACGTGATCGAAATGGAGCACGGCACCTCCCTGCATCCGTGTCCGAGAAAGACGGTCTCTCCCATCGTGCGTCCGGCGACGGTGAACGAAGTGATGAAGGGACCGTTGGTGACGAATGTCCTCCCGGCTGTCACGGCCCGAAGCCACCGGTCGTACGTGAGACTGTCGCCGCCGATATATGCGTATGTCCTGAATACGCCGAGCGGGTAGCTCTCGAGCCGATTCATGCAGGCGTCGGTGCCGGCACAGGCGGGGAGCGTGAAACCGCAATTCAGGATGCGGTACCACAGCTCCAGCTCGACTCCGGCATCGTGGCAGTTGCTGTAGCTCATCACCTCAACGCAATCGACCCTGTTCCGCGTCACATCGACGGGCAGCTCCCGGGCGAGCCCGACGCCGGGCCAGCCGCCGATATCCCAGAAATCGTCCGTGGTGACGGGATGTGCGGCGACAACACAGGCGCCCTGCTGCGCGTGGGCCGAGTCCGCCGCGTCACCGAGCGGCGACCACTCCGTGGAGAAGGGGACGATAAGGCGCGAGAGCCCGAGCAGGGCGTTGTCCCCGTAGGCGATGGTCCTCCGTTCCTCCGACATAGAGACGATACATCGCGGCGTACTGCACGGATCGGGCCCGCCGGTGAAATAGAATCCGTTGTCGAGGCACGTGACGACGTTGAGTCCCTCGGCCCGTGCCATCAGGTGGGCATCGGCGGGATCCAACAGGTAGTAACCGCCGGGGTGATTTATGTGAACGTGCGTGTCACCGCAGTACCATCCGTACCGGTCCATCTCCACCGCGTGGTTCATCGCGATGACCACCGTGGTGTCACCGGAAACGGTAATGGAGCGCACCACCGTGCCGTACCCCGGACCGCGGCTGGCCCTGACCGTCGTTACGCCCGCCGGTATGCTGATGGCAAACGAGCCGTCCGCGTAAAAATAGCCAGGTCCGGGTACGTGATAGAACGACTGACCGAGGCTGGGGTAACGGGGTGCGCCGTTACAGTCCGTAACGCTGCATCTCGCCGCGATCGTATCGGCGCTCGCGGCATCCAGGATCACGCACGTCAGTGTCACGATCTCGATTTCGCCGGTGCCGGAACACCCGGCCGTCCCACCATCGCCGGCAGGCAGGTCATGCGAAAACGAAAAAGCCGGTGCAATCGGGAAAATCAGAAAGGCCGCGAGGACAAAAGACACCAGGGGATATCGTATGTGATCCCGTTTCATTGGTACATGAACGTCTCGATTACGTGGGGAGCTCACTCGGCGAGGATGCCCCACTCCTCGAAGACGACCTCGACGATCTGGCTTACCTGCGCACGCTTGAAAAACCAGAGCGGGAAACCGAAGTGGACACTCCGCGCGGCAACGGGCGTACCACCCTTGACCTGCGGAACGATATCCTCGTATTTCGTGATCCAGATTGCCACCGCACAATCGTTGAGCACCGACAGGCTGCTCCTCGCCTTCATGCGGAACATCGGATGGAAGCACGGCTGCGATTCGACGATCTTGAATTCCATGTAATAATCCGGATCGTATATCTCGACATAGGTGAGCCCGCCGGGATATGCATTGAT
>DATKWS010000038.1:0-46056 GCA_035529435.1 Patescibacteria group bacterium | reverse complement strand
GGTATCGCTCCTGTGGATGCTGGTGGAGCGGATGAGGGAGGGGGCGATGCGTGCGCGGGGCTGGATGGTGGTGGGTGCGGGGGTGGTTCTTGTGGTGTGTTCGGTTCTGCCGGCGCGGTACCACTGGTTCCGGCACGATCGATCGCGGAACTACATAGCGCGGGACTATGCGTACAACATGCTGGCGGGGGTGGAGCCGGACGCGATCGTGTTCACGAACGGGGACAACGACACGTACCCGCTCTGGTACATACAGAACGTCGAGCATTTTCGCACCGACGTGCGGGTCGCGAACCTGAACCTGCTCAACACTCCCTGGTACATCAAGCAGCTGCGCGACGAGGTGCCCCGGGTGCCGATCTCTTTGACCGACGCGGAGATCGACAACCTGCGCCCCGTGATGCTTCGCAACCGCCGGGTGGCCAGTCCGGCCGATCTCGCCATCCATCACATCATCCAGGAGACCAACTGGAAGCGGCCGATATACTTCGCCGTGACGGTGCCGCAGGAACTGTGGGAGCCGTACACCGACCATCTCGAGATGCAGGGGATGATCCGCCTTCTCGTGCCGCGCGAGGGCACGTACATGATGAACGAGTACCTGATGAAGCGCAGCTTCGAGGATATGTATGAATTCCGCGGGGTCCTCATGGCGGACGGCGGGATCGACGACTCCGTCTACAAGGACGAGGACACACGTGTGCTGTTCGGCAATTTCGCGGTCGCTTCCTTTCAGCTGGCCCAGAAGAGCTCGCTCGGCAAGCGGTACGGGGAGGCCGTCAAGTGGGTCGAGCTGTCACGGAAATTCGATCCGGACCTTGTCCCCGCGGAGCAGTTTCTCGGCATCTACTACATGCGCGCGGGCGAGACGCAGAGGGCGATAGATTATTACACGGCGCAGCTCGAAAGGGAACCGCGGAACGCGATGTACTGGATCATGCTGGCGAGCGTCTACGAACAGGTGGGACAGCTTCCGCGCGCGCTGAACAGCCTCCGTGAGGGAAGCCGCCTGGTTCCCGACGAGCGGCGCCTGTTCGAGTACGGGGTGCGGATCGCGGCGCTCCTCGGCCAGCGCGAGATGGCGGAGGATTTCACCAAGCGATGGCTCGAGAAGCATCCGAACGACGAAAAGTTCATGGGGATGCTGCAGGAGATGGATCAGCTGATGCGCGAGGCCAGAGAGGCCGCGGAAACGGGTAAATGATGAAGATGGTGGTGACCGGCGCGGCCGGTTTTATCGGTTCACATCTCTGCGAACGGCTCCTGGCGGAGGGGCACGCGGTGGTGGGCATCGACTGCTTCACCGATTATTACAGCCCGGATCGCAAGCGTGCTCATCTCGCGGCGGTGATGTCCCACGAGCGCTTCACACTCGTCGAGTGCAACCTGAACAGGTGCGATCTCGTGGAGCTCTTCGACGGCGCGGCGTGCGTATTCCACCTGGCCGCACAGGCCGGGGTGCGCAGGAGCTGGGGTACGGAATTCACCTATTACATCGATTCGAACATCCTCGCAACGCAGAGGATCCTCGAGGCCCTGAAGGAGCTGGAAACGGTCAAACTGATCCATTCGAGCTCCAGCTCGGTTTACGGTGAGACCGCCGATCTCCCGATGCGGGAAGAACATCCGCTGAGGCCTCTTTCCCCCTACGGCGCGACGAAACTCTCCGCCGAGCACCTGTGCGAGCTGTACCGCGTCAATTTCGGCGTGCGCTACGTATCACTCCGCTACTTCACCGTGTACGGCCCCCGACAGCGTCCCGACATGGCGTTCAGCAGATTCATCACTGCGGCGCTCCGGAACGGCCGGATGGAGGTCTACGGTGACGGTGCGCAGACCCGTGATTTCACGTTCGTATCCGACGCGGTAGCAGCGAATCTTCTCGCGTCGCGCTACGACGGTTCGCGGTACATATTCAATATCGGCGGCGGCAGCAGGGTCTCCATCCTCGACGTGCTGAGGAGTATCGAACGGGAGATCGGTTCTCCGCTCGATGTGCATCATCGGGAACGGGTGAAGGGGGATGTGACGGATACCTGGGCCGATACATCACGGGCGCGCCTGGAGCTCGGATTCGAACCCGCAGTATCTCTCGAGGAAGGGCTGCGGTACGAGATCGCGTGGTACCGGGATTATCTGAGAATCGCGTGAGGGAGGTGGCACCCTCTCATTATGGAGAAACGAAAACATTTCATATCGGTGGTCGTGCCGCTGCTCAACGAGCGGGACAGCCTCGAAGAGCTGTACCGGCGTCTTTCGGCCATGCTCGATGAAACAGCGTCAGGGCACGAACTGATCTTTATTGATGACGGCTCGACCGACGACTCCCTCGGCCTGCTGCTCCGCCTGCGTGAGGGCGACCGGAGGGTAAAGGTCATCAGTTTCAATCGCAATTACGGAAAGTCCGCCGCTCTGTCCGAAGGATTCCGGGTCGCCCGCGGCGATGTCGTCGTCACGATCGATGCGGATCTCCAGGACAATCCGGACGAGATTCCGGGCCTGATCGATACGCTCGATGCGGGGGCGGATCTCGTGTCCGGTTGGAAGGCGGACCGCAACGATCCGATCGATAAAACGATTCCGTCGAAGGTGTGGAATATTGTCACCTCGATGGTGAGCGGTATCAAGATTCACGATTTCAACTGCGGGCTCAAGGCGTACCGGGGTGAAGTGGTGAAACGGATATCGGTCTACGGGGAGCTCCACCGGTTCATTCCGGTGCTCGCCTCGTGGGAGGGATTCAGGATCACCGAGAAAAAGGTCAGCCACTTCGCGCGTAAATACGGAAAGAGCAAGTACGGCGCACGGCGCTTCCTCAACGGCATTTTCGACCTCATGACCGTCATGTTCATTACCCGGCGTGCGACGTCGCCGCTTCATTTCTTCGGCCGGCTTGCCATGCTCTTTTTCGCCGTCGGCAGCATCATCACGCTCTACTTCCTCATCCTCTGGATTGCCGGGAGGGGGTTGCATGTACGTCCGCTCATGGTCGGCGGCCTGGTCATGATCGTGATCGCCATACAGATCGGCTCGATGGGCCTGCTGGCCGAACTGTTCTCGTCGAAGCTGGAGAGGACCTTCTCGTATCGTGAATACAAGGTCGATGAATGACGGAGACGGGAAACGGAAGCTGCGGATCTGTCTCGTGGGGCCCGCATACCCGTACCGGGGCGGCATCTCCCATTACAACACCTGCCTCGCCGAAGAGCTGGCGAAACGGCACGAGGTTCATATCATCAATTTCACCCGGCTCTACCCGGAGTTTCTCTTTCCCGGCAAAACCCAGTTCGACGAGAGCGAGAGCGCACTCACCGTTCCATCGGAGCGCATCGTGGATTCGATGAATCCGTTCACCTGGATTCGGGCGGGTCTGCGGATCGCCCGCATCAGGCCGGATCTCGTTATCGTACAGTGGTGGCACCCGTACTTCGCACCGGCCGTATTCAAGATATGCCAGATCGTCCGGCTCATGCGCGGGGGCATGATCGTCTTCCTGTGTCACAACGTCGTACCCCATGAGCGTTCCCTGATCGATCGCATGCTGTCCACCATTGCATTCAGCGCCGCGCACGGTTTCGTCGTGCAGTCCAACGAGGACCGGGACAATCTCCGTGCGGCGCGACCGCACGCGCGGGTGACCGTGCATCCCCATCCGATCTACGATTTCTTCCGGCGCGGGGATGTGAAGCGGGCCGAAGCGCGGGAGCGTATCGGCGCATCACCGGGACCGATGCTCCTCTTCTTCGGCTACGTGCGGCCGTATAAAGGTCTCTTCCACCTGATCGCCGCGATGCCTGAAATCAGAAAACACGTGCAGGCCGAGCTGTTCGTCGTCGGTGAGTTCTACGAGGACAGCGCTCCCTACGAAGATATGGTGCGGAAACACGGTCTCGCTAAGAGCGTACATTTCATCGATCGGTACGTCGGCAACGAAGAGGTCGAAGCGTTCTTCGTCGCGAGCGATCTCGTCGTGCTGCCCTATATCTCGGCTACCCAGAGCGGCATCGTGCAGATCGCGCTCGCCTTCGACCGGCCGGTGGTCGTCACCGCCGTGGGCGGTCTGCCGGAGGTCGTGGCGCCCGGAAAAACCGGTTTCATCGTACCTCCCGCGGACTCCGGAGCACTGGCGGCCGCGGTGGTGAGATTCTTCGAGGAAGGCTGGGGCGAGAGGATGGCGCCGTACTTCGCCGGGGAGAGGGAACGATTCTCGTGGGGGCGGATGGCCGATGCGATCGAGGAACTTTTCGGATCACTGTAGCGGGGGGAATCGCTCGTGACCGCCGACGTGCTGCATGTCATCGTGCTCAATTGGAACGGGGAATCGGTCATCGGGCCGTGCCTCCGGTCGCTCGAACAAGTGACCGATGTTTCGCTCCGCATCATCGTGGTGGACAATGCCTCGACGGATGATTCGATCGAGTTGGTGAGACGCGATTTTCCGGAGGTCGCGGTCATCGAGAACGGGCGCAATCTCCTCTTCGCGGAGGGGAACAACGTGGGACTTCGTTCCGCGCTCGCGAACGGCGGCCGGTACCTGCTGCTCCTCAACAACGATACGGAGGTCGATCCCGGTTTCGCCGTCCGGATGTACGAGGCGCTCCGCGGCGACGAGCATATCGGCATCGTCGGGCCGAAGATACTCTACTACGACGATCCCCGGAGGATCTGGTACGGGGGGGGCGATTTTTACCCCGTTCTCGGCGTACCGCGGCACCGGCATATACGGCGGATCGACGGCTCGTTCGCCGATCGCCGACGTGATACGGGGTATGTCTCGGGGTGCGCGCTCCTCGTACGGCGCGAGGTGATAGAGGATATCGGCATGCTCGATCCGGTGTATACGATGTACTGCGAGGATGTGGATTTTTGCCTCAGGGCGAGGCGTTCGGGGTGGCGGTGCGTCTACGAGCCGAGCGCCGTCGTATGGCACAAGGTCAGCTCGAGCAGCGGCGGCGGGATGACCCCCTACAAGCTCGAGCACCGGCTCGTGAGTACCTACCGCCTCTTCGCCCGCTTCAAACCGCTGTGGTGGAGAATCGCCCTCATGCCCGTGCATGCGGCCGGGTTCGTGTTCCTCCTGCTGGCACTGCTGTTCGGCGGCCGTTGGAACCTGTTTCGGGGCGCGTTGCGGGGCGTCATCGGTATCGCTCGAGGTCCGCGATTACCGTAATGCGTGCTCTTTTACGAGTTTACTCGCGTTGATGGACGTGATAAGGTATTGAAGAGGCTTCGAGGAGGTAACGGTTTATGAGAAAGGATGAGTCCAGGGCCGCCCAGCCTCGTGGATTCGATCTGATCGAACGCCTCGACGGCAGCGCGCCGTGGAAGCGTGGTCTTACGCTGGTTGTATTCCTCGCGGTCGTTCTCTGCGCGCTCATGCCGGAGCTCGTGTTCCAGAACAGAATCTTTCTTGTACCCGACGCGACGGCATGGGAGAGCTTTGCATCGGTCGGCAGGGTTTCCCTCGAGGAGGGCACGTATCCGTTGTGGAATCCGTACCTCTTCTGCGGGATGCCGAGCTATCCGAGCCAGGCATACACTCCGTACGTGTATCCGATCTCGTTCATCACGCACCTCCTGCATACCTGTTTCAAAACACCCGAGATGACGTGGTTGCTCCTCCACTACCTGATGGCGGGAGTGGGGGTTTACCTCCTCTGCCGGTCCCTCGGTGTCCGCCCCTCGGTTTCGATACTGGCGGGCGCCGCCTTCATGCTCATGCCGAATTATCTGGCGGCCGGGGCCAACGGTCACGGGTCGCAGGCGAGCTCGATCGCCTACATGCCGTATGCCCTCTACTTCATGCGGAACATCTACCGGAGGCGCCTGCGTATTCCGATGGCCTCACTCTGTGCGATCGCGCTCGGATTCCAGATGCTCAGGGGGCATATCCAGATCGCCTACTACACGTATTTGCTGATCGGGCTGTTGTTTGTCTTCGAGGCGGTTCATCTCCTCAGGAAGGGAGACCGGCGATCCGTGCTCGTCAACCTCGCGTTCACAGTCGTCGTCTGCATCGCGGCCGTCGGTATAGCGTCGGTTCTCGTCCTGCCGGTCAGGGAGTACGCCGGTCTCTCGGTACGGGGCGGCGGGGCCCAGGGCGGTCTCGATTACGGTTACGCCACCGGATGGAGCCTCCATCCGAGGGAGATGATGACGTTCGTGTTCCCGTGGGCATACGGGTTCGGAAAGGCGACCTACTGGGGAGAGATGCCGTTCACCGACTATCCGAACTACCTCGGCGCCGTCACGGTGGTGTTCTGCATCCTTGCGATTGCACTCGTTCGGGACCGGTGGAGATGGTTCCTGGTCATCACGGCCCTGATTGCCACCATTATCAGCTACGGCAGGTTCGTCCCCATCCTGTACAAGCCGATGTTCGAGCTACTTCCGTTCTTCAACAAGTTTCGTGTTCCCGTGATGATCCTTGTCGTGCAGCAGCTCGCGCTCGTCGCACTGGCGGGAATGGGCATCGAGGCATTCTTACAACGCGTGAGGGACAAAGACCTTCCATCATGGCTCCGGTCCGGCTCCGTGAAATGGATCGCCGTCGGCGGGGTCATCGTGTTCCTGTTGGTACTCGTCGGCAGCGGTTCGATCCAGAACGGCGTGGGCCGGCGGGTCGCCGCAGCGGGAAGGATCAGCGGGGAAGTGGCGAGGCTGGCGGGAGAGGCGTACACCGCGGACCTGATCAAGACGATCGCCCTCTACACGTTGCTCGCGGCCATTGTCTATTTTGCCGTCCGGCGGAATATTCTGCCGGGAGTGCTGATTCTCGTGCTGGCCTTTGTCGCCGTTATCGATCTGTTCATCGTGGCCAACCCGATACTCCATCCCGAGAAGGGCTGGAAGGCGGAAGGGTACCGCATCATCCGCTCCGTCACGGCACGGGAGAATTACAAGAAGCCCGACGAGGTGATCGATTTCCTGAAAACCGACGATTCGTACTTCCGCGTCTTCCCGGCGCCCGCCGCGCCGCTCGGCAGATGGTCGCACAGCACCCCGCCGTTCAGCGACAACCGATTCATGATATCGGGTGTGTTCTCGCTCGGCGGGTACCACGCGGCGAAGCTGAGGAATTACCAGGATATCATGGATACGATGTTCGGCAGCTTCAACAAAGGGATCATCCCGCTCAATATCCTCAGCATGCTGAACGCGAAGTACATCCTCGCGACGGCGCCCCTGTTCAAGGAGAATCCGGTCCTTCCCCTCGTCTGGCAGCAGGGAAACATGCACGTATACGAGAACACCAGGGCTCTCCCGCGGGTGTTCCTCGTCGACACCTTCCGCGTCATGGAATCGGACCGTATCCCGGGAATGCTTCTCGTGTCCGGATTCGATCCGGCCCGGGAGGTGCTTCTCACCGAGCGACCCACCGTCATCCCCGAGTCGGTGGCGGGGAGCAGTGCGAAGATCGTCGAATACGGGCTGAACCGTATCATGGTGCGGGCCCATATCGAACGCCCCTGCATACTGGTGTTCAGCGAGATCGCCTACCCCGACTGGCAGGCCATGGTCGACGGCGCGCGCGTCCCCCTGCTAACGGCGAACTATTGTCTCCGCGCTCTGCCATTGACGCCGGGGGATCACGAGATACAATGTATCATCAGATCGAGGGTGTTGCTGACGTCGCTGATCATTTCGATTGTGGTTTTCTGTGTGGTTGTTGTGGTGCCGGTGGTTCATGCGGTGGCTGTTACAAGGAGGGATCGGTAGCCGTGGAAGCACTCATCGTCGTTCCGACATACAATGAGAAGGAGAACGTTCGCGAACTGTGTGATGCGGTGCTCAGCCTGGGTGACGGTATCGGGATGCTCATCGTGGATGATAATTCGCCCGACGGGACCGGTGATATCGTCGACGCCATCGCCGAGGAGAACGACCGGATTCACGTGATTCACCGTGAAGGGAAGCTGGGGCTCGGTTCGGCCTACATCACCGGCTTCAAGTGGGCGCTCGCCAATACCGCCGCGAAGTTCATATTCGAGATGGACGCGGATTTCTCGCACAATCCCGCCTCGATCCCCGTGTTTCTCGATGCGATACGTGACCATGACCTGATCGTCGGTTCCCGCTATCTGAACGGGATCACCGTCATCAACTGGCCGCTCAGCAGGCTGATCCTGAGTTGCGGGGCGAACATCTACACGAGGATCGTCACCGGCCTTCCGCTCAAGGACTCCACCGGCGGCTTCAAGTGTTTCCGGCGCGAGGTGCTCGAGCAGCTACCGCTCGACACGATCAGGAGCGACGGGTACTCATTCCAGATAGAGATGAACTTTTTCTGCTGGAAGAAAGGGTTCCGGATAAAAGAGATCCCGATCATATTCGAGGACCGCAGGGTCGGTGTCTCCAAGATGTCGCGCAAGATTGTCTGGGAAGCCGCCTTCATGGTGTGGCGTCTCCGGTTCATGAATCCGCGCCGCTGGAAATAGATGCCGGAACCGGTTCGTAATGGATGTATCGATAGTCATTGTCACGCACAACAGCCTCGCCCCGGTGGTGGACTGTCTCTCATCGCTCAGGGATCACCCTCCCTCCGTGCCGCACGAGATCATCGTGATCGACAACGCGAGCACGGACGGGACGTGCGAGGCCGTCGCCGAGCGCTTCGACACGGTCCGGCTCGTCGCGAACGAGGAGAACGTCGGGTACTCGCGCGGCGTCAACCAGGGGATTCGCCTGTCGACGGGGCGCATGATACTCGTGTTGAATCCCGATATCATCGTCAATGAGGCTTCGGTCGACCGGCTCCTGGCCTTCATGGACCGGACACCCTATGCGGGGATAGCCGGCGCGAAACTCGTCTACCCCGATGGGCGTCTCCAGTACTCGTGCCGCTCATTCTATACCATGCAGGCGCTCCTCCTGAGGCGGACATTCCTGGGAAAGCTCTTCCCGCGCGCCCGGGCACTCCGCGAGCACCTGCTCATCGATTACGATCACGTGACGCCCCGGCGCGTGGACTGGGTGCTGGGAGCCTGCATGATGGTGCGGCGCGAGGCGGTCGAGCGGGTGGGCAGGATGGACGAGCGGTTCTTTCTCTACTTCGAGGATATCGACTGGTGCTACCGCATGAAACAGCAGGGCTGGAACGTCTATTACGTTCCGGATTCCGTCATGATTCATCGCTACGAGCGTTCCAGCGCGAAATCGATACTGAGAAAGCCGTTCATCATTCATATGTTGAGCCTCCTGCGCTACTACGAGAAGTGGAACAAGATCTTCTACTTCCTGCGGAGGCATCGGGGCGCGCTCAAAGCGCTCGTATTCGTCGTGTCCGACCTCGCTGCGATCAACCTGAGTTTCTTCGCCGCCTACTATCTCCGCGACCTGCTCCAGCCGCTGTTCGTCAACAAGCTGTATCCACTGGAGTGGTACTATTTTTTTATTCTTTTTTATAATCTCATCTCCGTGCTGACGTTTCTGTTCAGCGGCCTGTACCGGATCCGCCGCGAGACGGTCTGGGTCGATGAGTTTTTCCGCGTGGTGCGTTCTATCTTCCTCGTGCTCGTCATTTTGACCGCGGCGACCTATCTCACGAGGATCAGGATATACTCCCGGATGGTGCTTCTCGGGCAGGCCGTGATCGGGATTTTCGCGGTGGCCGGTTTCCGCCGCTTCATACGGTCCATTCACCGCGAGCTCGTCAGGGCGCGGTTCGATTTGAAACGGGTGCTGCTCCTCGGCGCCAGGGATGAAGTCGAGCGGCTGACCGCCGAGCTGGCCGCTTCACCAAACCTGGGCATCGACGTTGTGGGACACGTCAATGACGGTCCCGGCTCGCTCGGAACGATCCGTGGACTTCCCGAGATCGTGGAACGGTTCAAGGTACAGGAGGTGATCATCCTGCCATCATACCAGGGGGAGGGTGCCGTGTTGCCGTTCCTGATGCACTCGCGCGGAAGGATGATCCAGGTGAGGATCGTCTCGCCCCTCGCACGACTGCTCGGGCGGGGTGCGCGGGTCGAGGAACTGGGCGGTCTCCACGTGTTCTCGATCGAACGCGGGGGTCTCTTCCTCTTCTGGAGCGGTCTCAAGCGCATGATCGATTTCACGGCCGCGTTGATGCTCCTGCCGGTTTCCGCATTTTTCTCCGCGTTTCATCGCGCGTATGGTACAATAACCGGTCGCGTGCGTTTCTTCGGAGAGGTACGCCAGTGGAACGGTAAAAGTATTCATTGGCCCAGGGGCGTGCGGGCAGGGGGCGGTGAGGTGTCCGACTTCTCTAAGTGCAGGCTGTTCGTCCTCGTACTGGGCGGGCGGTTGAGCTTCATCGGCCCGCCGCCGTCGCTCCCCTCGTGGCCGACGGGCGAGATCGCGGGTGAGAATTCAATGTTCCGCGCGGGTATAACGGGCGCCTGGCGGGTCTCACCCAGCGCGAACTGGAAAACCGCCATGGAAAACGAAATGCTCGAAATGCAGAACTGGTCGTTCAACCGGGAAATCGTCATACTGGTACAGTCGATACCGGCTCTGCTCACCGGGACATACCCGGACTGGTTCTACAACGATAGGAGGAACTCGTGAATCGGCTCATAACATGCGGCCTCATCGCGGGGCTACTCGCGTGCGGCATTGCCGGCGCGGCCGACAGTGATTGGCACGTGTACTACGACGCGAGTGCCGTCAACCGGCTCACGTGCATCGGCGACAGTCTCTGGTGTGCGACGAACGGTGGGATTCTTCTGCTCGATCTGACCGACACGACGGTCACGCAGTACATAGACGGTCTCGGTCTCCCCTCGAGTCACGTGACCGCGGTCACGGTAGATGGGAACGGCAGTGTCTGGGCGGGATTCGTATCCGGCGGTGTCGTTCGAATCGACAATATAGATACGGCCCCGTTCGTGCAGCGGTACAGCGCGGCCAGGGAGCTGCTCCTCAGTGACAGCATCACCGCGATGGCCGCAACCGGCGACGACGTGTACTACGGTTCCACCAACGGTGTGGCCAAGTTCTTCGATAATTTCCATTCACGAGAGTCGGGCCTCACCGAAAAGACGGAAGGTGTGCGCATCTACGACCTCTTCCCGCAGGGAGATAAACTCTGGATCGGTTGTGAGAACGGTGTGATTCTATTCGACCGGAACACCCTGTTCGACACCCTGTATTCGATCGGGTCCGTCGTATCGCTGTGCGAGTACGAGGGGAATATGCACTGTGTGGGGGATGGCGGGGCGCTGGTATTCGACGGTACGAACTGGCTGCCGCTCTTGCCTTCATGGGACAAGTTCCCGCTCGCCATCGCATCGGGGGGCGGTGAACTGGTCTGTGCGACGAAAGAGCGTGCCTACCGGTGGACCGGATCGTACTGGGCGGGAATAGACGCCGGGGGGATGAAGGATCTGTTCGCGGAGAAGTACCGGACCCGGTGGAACGACATTCTCACCACCGTCGCCGTTGATCGGCGGGGATCGCCGTGGGTTGGCGGCGTGTTCGGAAATTTCAACAGGGGTGTATACGTCGCCGGTTACGTCGAGGGAGAATGGCAGATCAGGGCGCCTGAAGCCATTACCCACAACGATATCGTCAGGATCGATGTCGCACCGGGGGAGGGCGTATGGGTCAGCACGAGCCAGTTCGGGATCAGTTACCTCTCGCTCGACGGTGCGGTGCAGTCGTATACGAAAATGCGGGTGGATATGCCGTCCGATCCCGAGAGGCTCACCTACCTGTACAACAACCTCGCCTTCCTCTACGATTCGCAGGGATATCTCTGGTGCAACGTGCTGACCTTCGATCTCGACATGCTGAAGGTCAACGATCCGCTCGTTGCGGATGATGACGAGTGGGCGCATTTCTCGATGGAGGACAACCGGTCGATCACGGCGGATCGCTTCGTGCGGGCCAAGGAGGATCCCGCCGGTAATCGCTGGTTTCTCTCGGACGATGAGCAACAGGACCTCCAGATCTGGGGGATCAATATCGCCAGTGCCGATACGACCCACTGGATGAGCATCAATCCGGGCGTCGTCCCGTCGATGGAGGGGGGAAGCGTGTTCGACTGCGCCTTCGGCGAGCAGAGCGTTTTTCTCGCACTGCGCGATTACGGCGTTCAGGAGTGGATGACCGGCGGATTCGACTGGGCGTCGTTGTCCTCGACCGCCGGGGATATCTGGCGGACGATAATCGGTCCGACCCAGTTGGCAAGCACGGATCTCTGGGCGATAGAAATCGATGCCGCAGGCGGGCTGTGGATCGGCACGTCGAGCGGTGTCGTCCGGTACCGTTCCGGCGTGCTCGATTCATTGACGAAGAAGCAGAGTTTCAGCGGCGAGGGTCTGCTCGGTTCCATCGTGTACGATCTCGAACTCGACCGGTATGGTGTGATGTGGGTCGCCACCGAGTCCGGCTTGAACAAGATCACTCCCGACGGTACGATCGAGGCGTTCACTACGGAACTGGAGTGGCGCGGGATGCAGTTCGTTTACCCCAGTTCCGTGATCTCGCCCCTCCCGGCGGCGACGTGCAAGGCGCTCCGGTACGATGAAACGGCCGATTTACTCTGGATCGGCACCATCAACGGCTTGGCGAGCCTCTCTGTGGCGCCTCCGACGCCGGAGCTCATTCCGCTGTCGGAGATGGTGCTCTATCCCAATCCGGTACATATCTCCCGCGGCGATCGCGACCTGCGGATCTGGCGCATTTCGACGCCCGTGGACGTGGAAGTGTACACCCTCGAGGGGGAGCTGGTGCACGAGGCGAGGAATGTCGCCGAGGGTGATGTCGCGTGGGATCTCTTGACCCTGAACGGATACAGCGTGCGTTCCGGTGTGTACATCGTTCGCATCAGCAGCGAACAATTCTCGGAAATGAGAAAGGTCGCGGTGATTCGGTGAACAGGGATCATGAGAGGGCGGTGCTGATCGTCGGCGCTGGCGAGGCGGGACGGATGGTTGCCGCCGAGATACGGGGGCACCGGGAGCTTCATGCGGCCGTTGCGGGATTTCTCGATGACGACCCGGTTTTCTCGGACCGCATGGTCGACGGAATCCCCATCCTCGGACGCACATCCGAGCTCGAGGCGATTCTCGCTTCCTGCAGTATCGACGAGATCATCATTGCGATACCGACTGCCCCGGGGCGTTTCGTGCGCGACATGGTGAAACACTGCCGTCGCGCAGGAATCCCGTTCAAGATCGTACCCGGCGTCATGGAGATCATCAAGGGCGCCGTCAACATCGGGCAGATCCGGGAGGTTCGTGTGGAGGACCTGCTCGGGAGGGAAACGGTCGATCTCGATATCGAATCGGCGAAAGAGGTGCTTGCCGGCAAACGCATACTCGTGACGGGAGCGGGCGGCACCATCGGCAGCGAGCTGTGCAGGCAGCTTGCCAAGGTCGAGCCCGCCGAGCTGATTCTGCTCGGCAGGGGCGAAAACAGGATATTCGAGATTGAGGATGAGCTCGCCGCCTTTCATCCCCGTCTTGCGGTGCGCGTCATGATCCACGACCTGAGGGAATGGCGGCGGGCGTTGCAGACGATCCAGCGAGCGGAGCCGGACGTTATCTACCACACGGCGGCGCACAAGCACGTGCATTACATGGAACGCGATCCCGATGAGGCCGTTATCAACAACGTCGCCGTGAGCAGCCATCTCATCAGGGCGGCGGAACACTGCGGTACGGGGCGCTTCGTATTCATATCGACCGATAAGGCGGCAAATCCGACCGGGGTGATGGGGGCGACGAAACGGATCATCGAACTGTACCTCCGCAGCAAGCACGAGGGCAGCACGTGCCGTTTCATGACGGTGCGTTTCGGAAATGTGATCGGCAGCACGGGCAGTGTCGTTCCCCTGTTTCTGAAGCAGATCGAGCGGGGCGGTCCGGTCACCGTCAGCGACCCGAGGGCGACGCGGTACTTCATGACGGTCAGGGAAGCCTCCCTGCTCGTCGTCAGGGCGTCGGTGATCGGGACGGGGGGCGAGACCTTCATACTTGATATGGGTGAGGCCTTGAATATACTCGAGATCGCCCACGATATCATCGTACTCTCCGGGCATGAACCGGAGAACGAGATCCCGATCGTCATCACGGGGCTCCGTGAGGGGGAGAAGCTGCACGAGGAATTGATCAATGCCGATGAGGAACTCGTACAGCTGGACGGGGAGAGGATGATGCTTGCCAGGCCGTCGGATCCCGTTCCCGGCGACATCGAGCGCGGTGTCGACGAGATGATCGAGCTGGCGAGAAAGGGGGAGACGAAGAAGGTGCTCGAGGCCATGTCGAACCTGATTCCGGGCTGTTGTCTGTCAGACAGGGCACCGGTGTAAGAGAGCGTGACGTGCGTGAAGATCGGGGTTGAACACACACTTGACGATAGAACGGTTTTGGACTTCGTCGCCGCTTTTTCAACGGCGACCTTTTTTCATTCGCCCGCGTGGCTCGCGGTGCTGGAGGCCTCGTTCAGGTGTTTCCGGACCGCCTGGATAACGGCGCGCGAAGGCGGCGAGCTCGTCGGCATCATGCCCATGGCGGAGGTGAAGAGGGGGCCGTTCCGGCTTCTCTGGGCGCTTCCCTTCGGTACGTACGGTCACCCCCTCGCGCACGATCCCGCGGTCAGGACCGCTCTCCTCGAGATGTTCATCGGTCTTGCGTCGTCTCCTTCCTGCCTCGAGGCAGCCGCCAGCTTTTTCGACGGCGCCTGGCTTTCCGATGTGCCGCCGTCCGCGTGCGTGCGCATGGAGGAGTGTTGTCTGATCGAGCTCGGGGGTGGCTACAAGGATTTCTGGCAGGGAGCGCTGAGCAGCAAGCGACGGCAGCTGTGCAACAGGGGGCTGCGGGCGGGCATCACGGTGCGCTCGCTCGAGACGGAGGGGGAGGTGAGGGCGTTTCACGCCCTCTACGTCGCCGGTTCCCGGGCCTGGGGAGGCGTTCATCCATACCCGCTTCGGTTCTTTCTCGAATTGTTCAAACAACGCGACAGGGGTGTCGTTTTCTGGGGCGGTTTCCTCGAGGATACGCTCCTCGGCGGCAATATCGATTTCTATTTCGGTGAGATGGCGCAGGCCTGGCAGGCGGGGATATCGTCCAAGGCGTATCCGTACCACGTCGGGTCGCTCCTCGTCGCCTGCGCCGTGGAGGAGGCCTACCGGCGCGGGCTGAAACTCTTCAATCTCGGAAGCAGCGGCGGAGACGAGGGTCTCATATTCTTCAAGAAATCGTTCGGTGGCACCGAGTTCGTCTATCCGGTTCTCGAGATGAAAAAGAGATGGTGGGGATGGCTGCGAAGGCGCTAGCTCGCAGGGGATCGAAGATCGCCGAGAATACCGCATCCCTCGTGGTGAGCGGGGCGGCCGGACTCATCTTCACCGTTATCCAACTCGGCCTGTTGAGCCGTTCCCTCCCGGGGGATTACTTTGGCCTCTTCGTCGCGCTCCGGGGATTCTCGCTCCTCCTTTCGACCGTACTACTCGCCGGGTTGCCCCAGGTTCTCATTCGCTACTTGCCGTCCTACCAGAGCAGGGGAAAGCAGTGGCGGGCGCTCCTGCTGTTCGTCATTTCGACATTCGCCGTGCTCGCCCTCGGCTTCATCCTGTACATCGGCATGGACTCGTGGCGGGGCTGGATACCGGAAGGCCTGAACTCACTCGTTCACGGGACTGTCACCCTCTGGATGCTGCTCGCATCCGTGACACTCGCGTTGAAGCTGCTTCTGTACGGGGGATTCAACGGTCTCAGGGAGATGCGGATGCAGATGTTTCTCGAGCCGCTCTACCTGTGCGCCCTCACCATCTACATCTTTGTCAACAGGGCCGAGCTCTCCGTGCTCCGCCTGTTTCAGATCATCTTTCTTCTCAATGGAATTGTGTTCTGTATCGGACTGCCGATCTTCATCGTCTTCGTACGCCGGCTCATCGGTGAAGGGGAATCGGATGGTCACGAACAGGTCGTGCTGCCATCCTTTTTTCCGTACTGGGGCGGCGCGATCGTGTTGAGTTTTGTCGCACTGGCCTTCACCGATGTCGACCGGTTCGTCATGTCCTCGGTGCTCCCCGTCTCGGCGGTATCGATCTTTCATGTGGCATCCCGCATAAACGGTCTGCTGAAGCGCTTTCTCGGGATGCCCGTCGTTGCCGCCCAGCCGGAGATCACGAGGGTGTACGAACAGGGGCGGGGGGAAGAGCTGGCCGGAAAGCTCGGCCTCTTCACCAAGGGGATCTTCGTTGCCTCGATCCTCTCGACGGGACTCGTGGCCGTTATCGGTAAAGATGTTATTACCGTTCTCTCGGGATCGGCGTATAGCGGCGCGTACCGCATCCTGCTCGTGTTGCTGCCGACCGTTCCGGTCGCGGCGATCGTGGCACCGCTCCTCATCATGATGAGATCGCTTCATTTCATGCACTGGGCCGTCCTCTGCGATTTTGTGTGGATGGCCGGCTATTTCGGCACGTTCTCCCTCTTTGTCTCATGGTGGGGTGTTCTCGGCATGGGAGTCGCCCAGATCGCCGCGACGGCGATTCAGATGTTCGTCGCCGTCGCGCTTGCGAGGCGCGAGGGATTCTACGGCGGATTCGGCACCCGCCTCGCGAGGGTGCTGCTCGTCGTCCCGGCGGTGCCCCTCGGGATGGTCGTCACGGCGAGGTTCGGCGTCGCGGCCTCCATCGCGTGCGTCGCCGTCTTTCCCCTCGCATGCAAATTGATCGTCCGGGCCCTTGGGGTATTCGACGAGACGGAGAAACGGCAAATCACCGAAATCGTTCCGGGGAGTCCGGGGCGGCGGCTCGCGGCGTGGCTGCTCTCCGTGGAGACGTGAGCATGAAGCAGAGAAGCATTCTCATGATGATCAATTTCTTCCCTCCCGCCGGAGGGGGGGGTGTCTACCGCCCGCTCGCGTTCGTGAAGTATCTCGCTCGCCTCTCGTGGAAGGTGACGGTGTTGACACCGCGTCCGGGGGAGTTCTGGATATCCGATCCCGACCTCGAAGCGCAGATCCCCGACACGGTGCGCATCATACGGACGGCGTCCCTGTCCGGAGTGCGCATCCTCCGCGCCGTCGGGAGAAAAAGATCTGGTTCGGGTTCGCGCCGATCCTCAGGTGGGTTCGGATCACTCAGGAGGCTGGGTGAATATATCCTGGTGCCCGATACGTACGTCGGGTGGGTTCCGTTCGCGGTCCGCGAGGCGGCGAAACTCTGCGGGGGAGAGCGCTTCGATGTGCTCTACTCGACCAGTCCGCCCGACAGCACGCACCTCGCGGCGCGGCGGATCGCACGGCGTTTCTCGATACCGTGGGTCGCGGATTTCAGGGACCCATGGATTTCCCTCTACCTGCGGGATCCCCCGACGCCGCTGCACCGGGCCCTCCACCGGCGGATGGAGCGTACCGTCGCGGCCGCCGACAGGATCCTCGTGACGACACAGTGGCACGAGGAACGGCTCGGCGCCGCGTATCCCGGCGCCCGTATCGAGCGGGTCCCGAACGGCTACGACGATGAGGATTTCATAAGTCACGATACGGCGGTACGGCCCACCGGCAGATTTACGATCGTGCATTGCGGCATGCTGACGCTCGGGAGATCCACCCGGCCGTTTCTCGACGGGCTCGCCCGTCTCGTCCGCCGCTCGCCGGAGATCGCGGATGAGGTACGTGTCGTATTCATCGGCGCCCGCGAGTCGGCCAACGAGATGTGGGCGAACCGGTTCGGGCTCGGGGGCATCGTATCGTTCGAGGATAACCTCCCCCACCCGGAGTGCGTGCGGCGCGAGCTGGGCAGCCACGTGCTCCTGCTGATCAAACATGACAATGAACGCTACCGCGGATTGGTGCCCGGCAAGCTGTACGAGTATATCGGGGCACGCCGGCCGATCCTGGCAGTGGCGCCCGACGGTGAGGCGGCGCGCATCGTGATGGATCTCCACCGGGGCGAGGTGGCCGATGTCGCCGATCCCGGCATGATTGCCGAAAAGGTATGGAAAATGCTATCCCTGCACCGCAACGGTGTGCTGGACCGTTCGTACGATCTCGGGGAGGCCCCCCAATTCTCGCGCCGGCGGGAGACGGAACGCCTCCATGCAATTCTGGAAGAGATGGTGAATGAGAGATGAGCCGGTCCGATTGGATTCGCATATTCGCCGGCGCACTGCTGTTCGCCGCCGTGGCGCTGCCGCTCGGGAGCTGTCTCGTCGATGATTCGTACATACATGTGCAGTACGCGCGAAACCTCGCCGAAGCCGGGGAGCTTTCGTTCAACCGCGGTGATCCGACGTACGGCGCGACGAGCCCCCTTTGGGTGGCCGTTCTCTCGATCGTGTGCCTGGCGGGGGGCGATCCGCTCATCTGGTGCCGTGTCCTTTCATGGCTCTTCGCCGTCGCCACGATCGCTCTCCTCTACCGGGTCGTTTTGCGCGTCACCGGCCGGATGGCGGCGGGCTTCGCCGCGGCCCTGATCATGGCCGTGGAAGCCTGGTTTGTCCGTTGGGCCGCCGTCGGCATGGAAACCTCGTTCGCCGTCTTCATGGTGCTCGCCGTGAGCGCCGCATCATTCCAGGCGATGCGCTCGTGCGCCCGTTCCGCGCTCTTCGGCCTGCTTCTCTTTCTCGCCGTTCTCTCGCGGCCCGAAGCGATGCTCCTCGTACCGCTCGCACTGATCGTGTTCCTTGCACCCCGCGGTCGGCCGCCGCTCGCGCGGATCGTCTGGATCGCCGTCTTCGCCCTCTGTTTCGGCGCATGGCTGGTCGTGATCAAGCGCCACACGGGGACCTACCTCCCGCTGACCGCGGGCGCCAAGCAGGGAATGCCCGTTCTCTCGACTATCCTTTTCGGACGCCTCCTCGTGCCCGTTAAGATCATGGGCGCCACACTGGCCGTACCATGGATGGCTCTCGGTGCGGGCCTGCTGATCGGTCTCGTGACGGAACAGGATCTCCTCTCGTATTTCACGGCCGCCCGCAGGGAGCACCCGGGAGCGGGGGGAGGGGTGGACGATGAAGCGCACCACCGGGCCGGCATGCTGCTTGCCCTGCTCTGGGTGTTCGCCCTGCCGGTTGTCTACGTGCTGTTCGATTTCCAGGTTCTTTCCCGGTACCTGGTTCCCGTGGCCCCCGTCGTTGTGATGCTCGGCGTCGCCGGCGCAACGGGTATAACGGATCGGTTCGCCACGCGCCGCGGTGCGCGGGAACTGGTGCTCGCACTGCTCGTCGTCCTCGTCGTTGTCCAGAACGTGCTTTTCTACGGTCTGGTGATCGTCGCTCCCACACGGGAGTTCTCCCGCGGCATCCGCGAGGTTCTCGTTCCCATGGGAGAATGGCTGGCCGGCAACACGGATGAGGCGGCCGTCGTCGCATGCCCCGATATCGGCGCCATCGGCTACACATCACGGAGGCGGGTGCTCGACCTCGGCGGGCTCGTTACTCCCGAGATCAACCGTATGCGGCGGACGATCGATGTCGAACGGATCATCGCGGAGGGGCTCTACCTCGATTTTCAACCCGATTTCCTCGTCGACCGGAGCACCGCGCCGGCCCGTTTCGACGGCAGGATCATACGGGGCGTGCGGTTCAGCGCCTTGATGCAGGGAACCGTCGATAACCTCGGTATCCGTAAGCCCGATCCTGTCGTCTACACATTGTACCGTCTCCAGCGGCAGGGCATTGCGGGGGAGGATGCACGGTGAACGCACCGGAGCTCGTCGTACCAGGCGATATACCACCGGAGCGGATTCCGCCGCTCCTCCGTAACTGGTACCAGGGATCCCGGGCACGGCGCCATCTCAGCAGGCGGCGGTTCGAGACCGTCACGGGGCTGCTCGGCACGGGGAGCGGCGCGCACGTGCTCGATGTCGGGTGCGGCTGGGGGTACAACCTCTTTCTTCTGCATGGCGCCGGATTCGACCCGTGCGGGATCGATATCGTCGCGGACGATTTTTTCGCCGCGCGGCTGATCGCCGCGGCCAACGGCTATCCGGCCCTCCTCGCGTGCGCCGACGTGAGCGATCTCCCCTTCCCTGACGGCGCCTTCGGCGCCGTGACGAGCATCGAGACATTCGAGCATATCTACGGTGCGGACAGGGAGCGCACCGTGAGCGAGATCGCCCGGGTCCTCGTCCCGGGGGGATCCGTGGCCCTTTCAACGCCGAACTACCATTCGCTCGTCGAGCGCGGCAAGCGTTTCATCGTCAAGATGCCCGTTCTGAAAAGGCTCTTTCCGGCGATGTGCTATCCGGTGGGGGAAGTGAGCAGGAAGGATTACCACCCGTACCGGTACCACCGACCCGTGGCGGCGATCGATCTGGAGCGGCTGCTCGAGAAAAACGGTTTCGAGATCATCGGCGGGTGCACGATCCTGTTCGTGTGGAAGAATGTTCCGGACCTGCTGTTTCCCTTGTGCAGGGTCCTCGAAGCGGTATTCGAGCGGATACCGGGTATTCGCCGGCTCGGAAGCACCCTCGTCGTTCACGCGCGGAAGGTGTGATACGGGGTTCAGCCGGCACATTGATAGGTGATACTATGCATCGTGAGCATTCAATCGGGAATTGTCCGGATGCCGGCACGGGGACCCCGTGCGGTCGTGCCGGTGCACCGGCGGCAAGGAGGTAGAGACCGATGGCACGTGGAAAAGCACAGAAGCGGAATCGTGAAGTCGCGGACGAATACTCGGTCAGTCCGGAGGGGGAGAAGTACACGATCCCCCGGCGGCGGCAGTACGCCGCGGAGTTACAGCGTCTCAACAGGCTCGCGGGCGCGGCGCGCGCGGAGGGCAAGGAGATCGTCGTCGTAATGGGGGTGGGATTCGTCGGCGCCGTCATGGCCGCCATCATCGCCGACACCGAGGGCAGGCGGGGTGATCCGAGCAAGTTCGTCATCGGGTGCCAGCGGCCGAGCGCACGCAGTTACTGGAAGATACCGATGCTCAACCGCGGGCGGTCGCCCGTCAAGGCCGAGGACCCCGAGGTCGACGAGATGATCGCACGGTGCGTCCTCGAGAAGAAGACGCTGACCGCGACGTACAACAGCGACTGCCTGGCACTCGCCGACTGCGTGGTGGTCGATGTGCAGTGCGATTACACCAAGCACGAGCTGGGAAACATGCGCTCGGGCGAGGCCGACATGGCGGCGCTCGAGGCGACGATGCGCACGATCGGGGAGAAGATCCCCCCGCGGTGTCTCGTCCTGATCGAAACGACGGTCGCCCCCGGCACGACCGAGTTCGTGGCCCTACCGATACTGAGGAAGGCGTTCGCCGAACGGGGAATCAAATCGACGCCTCTTCTCGCACACAGTTTCGAGCGTGTCATGCCGGGGCGCGAGTACGTGGCGAGCATAAGGGACTTCTGGCGCGTCTGCGCGGGGTGCACGACCGAGGCGCGCCGGCGCGTCGAGAAATTCCTCAAGCAGGTCCTGAACACCACCGACTTCCCGCTCACCGTGATGGACCGGCCGATCGAGTCGGAGACGACGAAGATCGTCGAGAACTCGTACCGTGCGACGATACTGGCGTTCCTCAACGAATGGAGCCTCTTCGCCGAACGGAACGGCGTCGATCTGATAAAGGTGATCAAGGCGATCAAGATGCGCCCGACCCATAGCAACATGATTTTCCCCGGCCCCGGGATCGGCGGGTACTGCCTTCCCAAGGACGGTGGGCTGGGGTACTGGGCGTACCGCCATATCCTCGGATTCGAGGACGGGGACAACGTCTTCAGGATCACACCCACTGCGATCGACATCAACGACACCCGCGGCCTGCACGTGGCGGAGCTGACACGTGACGCGCTGCGCAACATGGAGCGTTACATCGCCGGGGCGGTGGTCCTCGTCTGCGGCGCGAGTTACCGGCAGGACGTCGGCGATACCCGTTACAGCGGCAGCGAGATGGTGGTGCGCAAGCTCACCGAGATGGGAGCCGAGATACGGGTGCACGATCCGTACGTGGAACACTGGTACGAACTGGAAAAGCAGGATGTCTACCCCGCTCCGGGATGCTCGTGGAAACGGTTTTTCCGGAACCAGGACGATCTCGTGAACATTCGGGTCAGCCGGGACCTCCAGGGGGCGATCAAGGGCGCCGAGGCAGTCGTCTTCGCGGTTCCGCACGAACCGTACCTCGATCTCAGGCCCGATTCGATCGTCAAGTGGGCGGGAGGACCGCTCGCCGTGATCGACTGCTTCGGAATACTCTCCGACGATGCGATACGGCGGTACTTCGAACTCGGCTGCGAGGTGAAGGCGCTGGGGCGGGGGCACATACACCGCATCAAGAAAGAGGCGCGGCGCAGGTCGCATCGGTAGGGACCGCCGGTGGAGCCCGGTGGGTGACACGGATCCGGCACGAACGGAGAATTCCCGGCTCGGGGTGGAAAGTGGTACGCCGCCGATATGACGTTTTTTTGAGATCAGAAAACGACTTTTAATTAACTTCAATAAAATAAACAACTTAAAAATTACCCGCTTACTCGAAAAAATCTGACATTTTTCTTGACACGTGGGAGCGTGTGGGATAAAGTGGGCCGTAATGGTAGATGGTGCTTAATTTGTAACAACTTATGGGATGTTCGAACAGACACTTCTACCGATCCGGAGAGTGAAAGAAATCGATGGTCATAACGTAGAAACGATTCAACAGCCATGCAGAACTTCTTGGGAGATATTGAATGCACCCTGGATGCCAAAGGCCGCTTGATGATCCCCGCACGGTTCAGGCACCTCGTTCCGGAAGATACGGGCAGTATGTACGTGGTTTCGATGGGCAAGGAGAGGTGCCTGAACCTCTTCCCCCTGCGGGAATGGAATGAGATAATCGTCAGCAAGCTGCACGAAATGCCTCCCGGCCCCGAGAAGCGAAACGCGATCCGTTACTTCAGCAGCAGATCGAGCACACTCAAGATCGACAAAACGGGCAGGGTCCCGATCCCGACGCAGTTCCTCGCGGCGATCGGCAGCCCCAAGAAGGTCATGGTGGTCGGCGCCCTGAACTTCATGGAGATCTGGTCCCTTGATGATTACCGCACGAGCGCCGAGGCGATAGACGATGCGTTCCGCGAAAGCGGATTCGAGTACTAGGAAATGTCGATGAAGATTTACCGGTCAAAGAAAGACGGCGTAACCGTGTGGCGGCTCATCGGCGTGGTGCAGAAGGCGGACGCGGCGGGTCTCGTACGCGCCATGAAAGGGACGGCCAAGCGCCTCCGCGGCTGCCACGTACTCGATTTCACCGATGTCGTGCATGTCGATTACCATGCGTTCCGGACTCTCGAGGATCGTATTCCCGCGGATGCCGGGATCGTGCTGAGCGGTCTGAGCGACTATGTGCTCGACATATTCGCTTTCGCGCAGCAAAAGCGGCATCTCGTGATCTACAGCGACTGGCGGGAAGCGCTCCAGTATATCAGATTCGATCGCGGTAAGATTCTCGCGCCGGCTTCACACGACTTTGCAGGATTCAAGTAACATGGAGCACAACGCACGTGTACCACACACCGGTCATGGCCGACATTGTCACCGCGTTTCTTCTGGAGAAACCGGGGTCGTTCTATATCGATGGGACCGCCGGGACCGGTGGACACACCGAGGCGCTCCTTGTGGCGGGCGGGGATCGGATCACCGTCTTCGGTATCGATCGAGATCGATCCGTTCTTGAAACGGCTCGATCGAGACTTGCCCCCTTCGGGGCTCGCGTGAGCCTCGTGTGCGGTAACTTTCGAGATGTCGCCGGGCTTGTCGGTGCGAGAGGATGTGACGGATTCATGCTCGATCTCGGCCTTTCATCATTCCAACTGAGCGATGCGGCCCGCGGATTCAGCTACCTGCAGGACGGGCCGCTCGACATGGCGATGGGGGATGATGGCCGTTCCGTGCGTGACCTTTTGGCCTCGGCGGGCGTGGAGGAGATCGGGCGAATCCTCAAGGAGTATGGTGAAGTGATTCGGAGCAGGGCGGTCGCACGGGCGATCGTGGAGGCGCGGGAGCGGGAACGGATCGAACGAACGCGTCAGTTGAGGGTGGCGGTTGAGAGGGTGATCCCGCAGAGAGGAAGGCTGGCCGCCCTGTCCCGTATTTTCCAGGCATTTCGCATATGGGCCAACGAGGAGCTGGATAACCTGCGGGCGGTCCTTCCGGATGCGCTCGACCTCCTGAGGCCCGGGGGACGCATCGCGGTGATCAGTTACCACTCGCTCGAGGATAGGATCGTGAAACATTTTTTCAGGCGCGAGGAGCGAGGCTGTACCTGTCCCCCCGACATACCGGAATGCAGGTGCGGCAGGAAGCCGCGGCTATTGGTGCTCACACCGAAACCCGTGCTTCCTTCCGCCGACGAGGTTGCAGGGAACCCGAGGGCGCGGAGTGCGCGTCTGCGCGTGGCCGAGAAGGTCGCGTGAACGGACATGGACCGGTGCCGGTAAAGATCCGTATCGATCCGCGATTGAACCGTTCGATGACATGGATAGAAAGACACGGTTCCCGCTTACAGCACGGAGAGGTTTTATCATGAAGAAGATTGATCTGCGTTCATTCGGCATTACCACCATCATCAGGAGGGCACTCGAGGGGAATGTGAGCCCGCTCAACTTTGCCCTGGTTCTGGGATTTTTCTCGAGTCTCGTTATTCTCTACATCGCCCTGCACGTTCAAAGCTACTCGGTATCGGAGGATCTCACCGAGCGCACGGAACATCTGGAGCTGTTATTGGATCAACACGCGCTCCTCACGGCGCATTACAACGATCTCGTGTCGCCCGACAGGATCATTCCACTCGTCGAACAGATGGGCATGCGGCCGGGGAGCCCTGAGGAAGTGCGAAGGTTCGCGCTGTACGATTCCCGTGAACGGGAATCCGAAGAGATCAATCGGTGGGCGACAGTGACCACCGCCGAGGGTCGGATCGACGGGATGCAGCTCAACACGGTCGAGCCGGAGGGCAGATGACAAGAACATTTTCCCAGTGGCGGTTGCGCCTCCTCGCAGTACTCCTCGTGTGCGCCGTCTCAGTTCTTGTCTACCGTCTCATTCAGATACAGATCCTCGAACACGACTATTACCTCGGCAAAGCAAAGAAACAATGGCACAAGAAGGTCATCTGGGCCGCGAGGCGCGGGAGCATTTACGATCGCATGGGCCTTCCACTCGCCGTGACCCACCGTAACTATTCAGTCGGCGTCACTCCGACGCACTTCCCCGATGATCCGAAGACCGTGCAATGCTTCGCGAATGTCCTGGGGATCACGGCGGGCAAGTTACAAAAGGCGTTGCGGAGGCGGAGTGTCTATGTCCCTCTCGGCAGGGATCTGTGCCTGACCGAGGAGGAGGTCACTCTGGTTTCATCGTACGCGGGAGTCCGGCTCGACCCGTATCACGACCGGCTGCATCCATTCGAGGCGATCCCCGCGCCGCTCATCGGTGGGGTGGACGCCGAGGGGAAGGGAACGGGGGGAGTCGAGAATTCCTTTCAGGACATCCTGCGGGGGCAAGACGGCTGGCTTCTCGCCAACAGGGACGCGCTCGATTCCACCTTTCACCTCGTCAACGCTCCCGGACGGAAGCCGGTGAACGGCAGTGATCTGTATCTCACGATCGATTCGCGTGTCCAGAGTATCGTCGATTTCGAGCTCGAGCAGGCGGTCGAGCGGTACCGGGCGGCAAGCGGCATAGCGATAGTCCTGTGTCCGCATACGGGGGATATACTGGCTCTTTCCGAGAAGATCGGCAGGTCGAAGGGTGGATCGTTCGGCGATGTGCCGGACAACGTCGTTCAATCGATCAGTTGCATGTACGAACCGGGATCGACATTCAAGCTCGTAACCCACTCGTACCTCCTCGAGCGTGGTGCCGTCGAACCGTACGACGTTTTCTACACGGAGGGCGGGAAGGTGAATTTCGATTTCGGCACCTTCAAGGACGATCATCCGGCCGACAAGTGGTACACGTTCAAGGAAACATTCGTACAGTCGAGCAATGTCTGCACCATCAAGGCGGTGAAAGACTGCGACCCGAACGATTTCTACCAGTACATGCTGCGGTTCGGCTTCGGCGGAAGGACGGGTATCGCGCTCCCGGCGGAGTCGCGCGGCACCCTTCGAAAGCCGGGCGAATGGTCGAGACGTTCGCTCGCGAGCATCGCGATCGGACAGGAGGTCGGCGTCACCGCACTGCAGATGGCGATGGCCTACTGCGCCCTCGCCAACGGGGGGGAGCTACTCGTGCCGCGGATAGCCCTCGCCGTGAAGGACGAAAAAGGACGCATCGTGAACCGTTTTCCGGTGATCAAGGTCCGCCGCGTTTTCTCGTCCGAGACGGCCGAGACGATCCGGGAATTCTGTGCCGAGGTCGTCAAATCGGGCACCGGGAAAAAGGCGCGAGTCGATGGAATCTCCGTGGCGGGAAAAACGGGAACCTCGCAGAAGGCGGGCGAGCGTGGATACGACCCGGGCAGGTACGTGGCGAGTTTCATCGGGTTCGCCCCGCTGCAGGAGCCCCGTGTCGTCTGCCTCGTTCTGCTCGACGAACCCGCCTACCCGTACTACTGGGGTGGGGAGTCTGCGGCGATTGTTTTTTCCAATATCATAGAGGGCGTCTATCTCACCACCGACATCCTGAAAACGGATGCCGCACGTTATGTCGCCCTCGGGTACGGCGCCGACGGGACCGTCACCGTTCCCAGCTTTCTCCGGTTGACGTACAAGGCGGTGCTCGATCTCGCCGCGAGCCGCGGATTGCGCATCACCTGCTCGCATGACCAAGGCGTATGCTATTCCCAGATACCCGATCCGGGCAGCCCGGTTGAGTCGGGTGGCGAGGTCCGGCTCCTGTTCGGGGATGAGATAACACGGGAAGGTGAGCGGGTACGGGTGCCCGATCTCCGGGGGCTCTCGGTCCGCGAAGCGCGCCGGCTGCTCATCGCTTGCGGTCTGGATGGAAAGCTTTCGGGCTTCGGCATCGTGAAGCGGCAGGATCCGGCCCCCGGCAGTATGGTTTCGCGCAGATCGCACGTGGTGCTCGTCTGCTCGCCGAAATCGCGCATCGATGCACGTAACTCGCTGGTGGGGCAACGTGGAGGTGGCGGTTGAGACTTTCGAAGCTCGCAGAATGCATGGCGGTTGAGCGGTTGATCAATTTCACCGACGTCGAGGTGACGGGAGTATCCGCCGATACCCGCGAATTGCGCAAAGGAGAGATCTTCGTCGCTATCAAGGGCTGCTCGGTCGACGGCCACGATTACATTCCCCAGGCGGAGTCGGGGGGGGCAGTCGCCCTCGTCGTCGATCGGGAGGTTTCCAGCACGCTTCCCGCGATCATCGTCGCCGATACCGCAGCCGCCGCGTCATGCGCCGCGAAGACCTTCTACGGCGACCCGGCGGGTTCGATCGTTCTCGTCGGTATCACGGGAACAAACGGAAAGACATCGACTTCCTTCCTGCTCCAGTCGATCCTGCACAGGGCCATCGGACCCACCGGCATCATCGGCACGGTCGGTTTCGGTACGGAGGGTGCCCTGCGGGCCGCCACCAATACGACTCCCGCGGCCGTCGATCTCTACCGGATCATTTCCGATTTCCGCCGGCGCGGCTGCACGGCGGTCGTCATGGAGGTCAGCTCCCACGCCGTTGATCAGGGACGGATCGCCGGGCTCGAATTCGATGTTGCGGTCTTCACCAATATCACGAGAGACCACCTCGATTACCACGAGACGATGGAACGGTACGTCACCGCAAAGGAGGCATTCGTCGCAACCCTCGATCTGCCGGAGCGCGTCAAGGCCCCCGGTATATTCGCCTACAACCGGGACGATGGAGCGGTGGCCACGGTTGCGGACCGATTCGGGGGAAAGACGGTTTCCTTCGGATTCGCCGGTCCGGCCGATATCCGGGGAAGGGAATTGAAGGCGGATATGAAGAGTACCCGGTTCACACTGGAGGCGGATGACGAACGGGTCGACGTGGGGCTCTCGCTTCTCGGCCGCTTCTCGGCATACAACGCCCTTGCGGCGGCGGCGGCCGCCCACGCGCTCTGCGTTCCACTCGCCGATATCAAGGCCGGGCTCGAGACGGCACCCGCGGTGCCAGGCAGGTTCCAGGTCGTCTCCACCGGGAGGGGCCCCGTCGTCGTCGTCGATTACGCTCATACACCCGATGCGATCGAAAACCTCCTCACCTTCTGCCGTGAGCTCGGTCCCGAGCGGATCGTGACGGTCTTCGGATGCGGTGGTGACCGTGATCGAGGCAAGAGGCCGTTGATGGGGCGGATCGCGTGCGAACTCAGCGATATCGTTTACGTGACCAGCGATAATCCGCGGAGTGAGGATCCGCGGGCGATCATCGCCGAAATACTCGAGGGTACCGGGAAGTCACGGACGACGCCGCATGTTGTAGAGGATCGCCGGGCGGCCATACGAAGCGCGGTGCGGGACGCCGGGGTGCGAGACATGGTCGTTCTCGCGGGCAAGGGGCACGAGCAGGTGCAGATCGTCGGGGAGCGGCGCATTCCGTTCAGCGATGCCGATGAGGCGAGGAAGGCGCTCAAAGCAGCGGGGGTGAAACATCAGGGTTGAACGCGCATGGGTGGCCAAGGCGCTCCGGAGCGCGGGTTTCCGCGATGACGGTCCGGTCGACGGATTCATCGAGGGAGTGTCGATAGATACGCGATCCGGTTGCGCGGGGGCGCTCTTTGTTGCGCTGCCCGGAACGCATGGGGACGGGCACGAGTTCCTGGGGTCCGCGGTGGAGCAGGGAGCCGTGGCGCTGCTCGTTTCGATCGAACGGATTGAGGATGCGCACGCGGTGGCCGGCGGGATACCCGTACTGGGTGTCCCCGATCCCCTCGAGGGTCTTCAGGCGATAGCCGCAGCCTACCGGGATTTGGTCGATCCGATCGTTATCGCCGTGACGGGCAGTACGGGGAAGACGGCAACCAAGGAGTTGATCGCGGCGGTGGTCTCTTCCCGGTTCACCGTCCACGCAACCCCTGGAAACCTGAACAACCATATCGGATTGCCCCTCACGCTCCTGGGTATGGAAGGGAATGAGGAGATACTGGTCGCGGAGATGGGTGCGAATCACAAGAACGAGATCAAGCTGCTCGCCGGGATCGCCCGCCCGGGGATAGGCGTTATAACGAATATCGGCCCCGGGCATCTCGAATTCTTCGGCTCGCTGAAGGGGGTCGCCGCCGCGAAGGCGGAGCTGCTCCAGGCGCTGCCGGACGCCGGGACGGCGATACTCCCTGCGGATGATGAATTTCTCGAATATCTCAGGGGAAGGACGCGTGCCGCTATTGTGACCTTCGGTTTCGCCGACGGCGCCGACCTGCGTATTCACATCACGGAGAAGAGCGAAGGGGCGGGATACCGCTTCAAGATCGGAGCGATCGAAACCGCGACGCGGCTGTTTGGGCGGCACCACCTTCTCAACGCCGCCGCAGCGGTCGCCGTCGGTTCCGTGCTCGATATACCGGCGGAAGCGATATCCTCCGCCATCGCGGGGCACCGCGCGGTCGACGGGAGGGGAGTTCTCTACCTGCTCGACGGCATCACCTTTGTGGACGATTCGTACAACGCCAATCCCGCCTCGTTGCGGGCGGCGGTGGATGCATTCATGGAGATGCCGATCGGCGGAAAGCGCTACCTCGTGCTGGGGGATATGCTCGAGCTCGGCGAGCTGAGCGGCGAGCTGCACCGTGAAGCGGGGATCTATTGCGGAAAGGCGGGATTGGACGGTCTCTTCACGCTGGGAAGCGAGACGGTCGAGCTGAACCGCGCCGCCGCGGAGCAGCGCAAGGCGCCGTCCACTATCAGCCACTTCATCGATGCCGATACGCTGGCCCACCACCTCAACGGTTTTCTGGCGGAGGGCGACGGTGTGCTGGTCAAGGGATCGCGCGGCATGGAGATGGAGCGGGTAATCGCGGCGATCGAAAAACTGCGCGAGAAGACGAAATGGAGGGTGGACTGATGCTCTACCATCTGCTCTATCCGCTCAAGGAATACTTCTTCGCGTTCAACGTCTTCCGTTACATAACGTTCCGCGCGGCCTACGCGACCGTGACGGCCCTCGTCATCTGCTTTGTTCTCGGTCCATACCTGATCCGCTGGCTCAAACGGTTCCAGATAGGGCAGCGGATCCGGAAGGAAGCTCCGGCGAGTCACAACCAGAAGGCGGGAACGCCGACCATGGGAGGCCTTCTCATCATAACGGCCGCCGTGGTGCCGACCCTGCTCTGGGCGAATCTCCGGAATCCCTACATCCAGCTGGTGCTCGTCGTGACGGTATGGACCGGCCTGCTGGGTTTCTGGGACGATTATCTCTGCGTGGTCCGCAAGCGCGACAAGGGGCTCGTCGGCAGGTACAAGTTGCTCGGACAGCTCTGCTTCGGTGCGGTGCTCGGTATATTTCTCTATTTCAATCCACTCGTGCAGGAAGGCATGACGAGAACCGCCGTACCGTTTTTTAAGGATCTCTATATCGACTGGGGTGTGTTCTACATACCGTTCGTCATGATGGTCGTCGCCGGTACGTCGAACGCGGTGAATCTCACCGATGGCCTCGACGGCCTGGCCTCCGGCGTCGCCGCTTTCTGCTTTTTCGCGTTCGCAACCCTCGCCTACCTGAGCGGGCACCGGGTCTTCGCCGAATATCTCAACATCCTCTATCTCGACGGCGGGGGGGAGCTCACGATCTACTGCATGTCGGTCGTCGGCGCCGCGCTCGGATTCCTGTGGTTCAATACGCACCCGGCGCAGATCTTCATGGGGGATACCGGCTCCCTCGCCCTCGGCGGAGCGCTCGGCACCGTCGCCGTCCTGCTCAAGAGGGAATTTCTCCTCGTCATCATCGGCGGCATCTTCGTTGCCGAGGCGATGTCCGTAATAGTGCAGGTGGCGTCGTTTCGCCTCACGGGAAAGCGGGTATTCAAGATGGCCCCGCTGCATCACCATTTCGAGCTCAAGGGGTGGCCGGAGAGCAGGATCGTTGTCAGGTTCTGGATCGTCGCGGTGCTCCTCGCGCTGCTCAGCATCAGTACTCTGAAATTGCAATAATTATATGCTTTGCAAATAGTCGAAGAAACACAGAGGGAAAGGTTCACGGGGTTGCAGAGATCACTGGAGGGAAAGAAGGTACTGGTGCTCGGTCTCGCGCGAAGCGGGGCGGCGGCCGTGCGGCTGCTCAGTGACGAGGGGGCCGTGGTGGTTGCGGCGGACGAAAGTCCGGCCGTCTCCGCCCCGGATGGTGTGGTTGGCCTCACGGTGAAGCACGGCCCCTTCGATCCGTGCCTGCTCGACGGCTGCGACGAGGTCATCGTGAGCCCCGGCGTCCCTATCGATCACCCGTTCCTTCTCGAGGTGGTCCGACGGGGGGTTCCGCTGGCGAGTGAGCTCGAGCTCGGTTGGCGGTTCGTGCGGGGGCGGGTGATCGCCGTCACCGGAACGAACGGGAAGTCGACGACGGTCACGATGATCGGCGAGATACTGCGTGAATCCGGCGCGCCCGTCGTCGTCGCCGGGAATGTGGGTCTTCCCCTCTGCGGTGTCGCCCGTGATCTCGGTCCCGATGGGTTCTACGTGCTCGAGGTGAGCAGCTTCCAGCTCGAAACGGTGCAGCGTTTCCACCCCACGGTGGCGGGCCTTCTCAATCTCACGCCCGATCATCTCGACCGGTACCGGTCCGTCCAGGACTACTACCATGCCAAGATGAGGATCATCGAGAACTGCGGGCGCGAGGATACGTTGTTCTACAATGCCGAGGATCGCCGTTGCGCGGAGATCGCCGGGTCATTTACGGGAGCCCGCGTGCCCTTCTCCTCCCGGCGGCCGGTGGATGGCGGTGTGTATCTCGATGCCGACCGGATCGTCCGGCTGCGGGATGGAGAACGGGAGCCGGTGATGCTCCGTGCCGAACTCGGCACGATCGGTCTGCACAACGTCGAGAACGCCCTGGCGGCGATCGCGGCCCTTACGCCGTTTGCCGTTCCGGCCGGGGCATGCCGCGGCGCCCTCGCGCGGTTCAGGGGTCTTCCGCACCGCATGGAGGAGGTGGCGCGGGTGGGTGGTGTCTTCTTCTTCAACGATTCAAAGGCGACCAATGTGGAGGCCACGGTCATGAGCCTCGCGGGTCTCGACCGCGAGGCGGTCCTGATCGCGGGCGGGCACGACAAGGGCGGGGATTTCACCAAGCTGTCACCGGTACTGGGGAATGTCCGCGCCGTCGTCGTGATCGGCGAAGCGGCCCCGTTGATCGAAGAGGCCCTCGTTCCCCTCGTCCCCCGCGTACCCGTGGTACGGGCCGGGTCGATGGAGGATGCCGTCGAAGCGGCGTACGGCATGGCCCGTCCCGGGCAACTGGTGGTCCTGTCGCCGGCGTGCGCGAGCTTTGACATGTTCGATAACTTCGAGCACCGCGGCGAGGTGTTCAGGGAATGCGTGCTGCGTCTCGGGGAGCGTGTACGGTGAACGAGAAGCAAACATACGATCGGCACCTGCTCTGCGTGACGATCTTTCTCGTGGCGCTCGGGCTCATCATGGTTATGTCGGCGAGCCTTTCGATCGCCCAGGAACGGTTCAGCTCGCCGTTTTTCTTCCTGCAGAACCATGCGATCCGGGTGGCGCTCGGCATCTGCCTGTTGATCGTGTTCATGCGAATTCCGTTCGGCGTGTACCGCAGGTTCTCGCTCTGGATTCTGGTGGGTTCCTTTGTCCTCCTCGTGGCGCTCTTTCCGTGGGGAGTGCGGGTGCGCGGATCGTGCCGGTGGCTCTCGCTCCCTCTGGTGAATTGCATGGTGCAGCCCGTCGAGATCGCAAAGTTCGCGCTGGTTGTCTTCTTCGCGACCCGGATCGCCGACACGAACAGACGCATCACCGACTTCCGGCGCGGATTCCTGCCCCTCGTCGGCGTTGTGGCGTTAATGGCGGTTCTGGTCGCGCTGCAACCCAATTTCAGCAATGCGCTCCTGCTCGTGATGATCGCGATTGCGATGCTCTTCATCGGGGGGTGCAGACTCGTTCATCTCGTCTCGTTCGGCACCGGCATCGCGGGCGTGGCGTACGTCGTGATGAGCAGGTGCGCGCAAGTCCAGGATCGCATCGAGGCGTTCCGTGACAGAGCGCACGATCTCCAGGGAATAAACTGGCACGTCGACCAGTCGCTGATCGCATTCGGTTCAGGATTCATCACCGGTTGCGGTCCGGGCAGGGGGCATCAAAAGTACAACTTCCTCCCCGACGCGCATACCGATTTCATATACTCGATAGTGGGCGAGGAGTTCGGGATTATCGGCACGATGCTCGTCCTCGCGCTCTTCGTGTTCATCTTCGCGAGGGCGGTGCGCGCGGCGGTGCGCGCCCCGAGTTCGTTCGGTTACCTCCTCGCGCTGGGGATCGGTATATCGATCACCGCTGCCGCGCTCATCAACATGGCGATGACGCTGGGGATCGTTCCAACGGCCGGGTTACCGCTGCCGTTCATGAGTTACGGCGGCTCGAGTCTGCTCACCGCCATGGCGTCGATCGGCATTCTACTGAATATCTCGGCCGAAGGCAGGGCCAGCGCCCATCCGTTCGCTCCCGCGCCCAGGCCGCGGCGGGCGGTGAGGCGTGTGTACGCCCGGCGCGTGCAGGCCAACAAGAGAGTGACACGATGAAACGTCCGATCAAGATTGTCTTTGCGGGTGGTGGAACGGGGGGGCACGTCTATCCGGCGCTGGCCGTATCCGATGCGCTCCGTGAGTTGATCGGCGATTTCGAGGCGCTCTTTATCGGCACGAGGACCGGCCTGGAGGCGACGGTTGTTCCCGAAGCGTCGTACCAGGTGCGTTTTATCCACGCTCGGGGATTCCGCGGTCGGGGTGTCGTGCACAAGGTGCTCACCCTTGCCGGTATCGCGGTGGGCGTCTTACAGGCGCTCTGGATCGTGGCTGCATTCCGGCCCGATCTCGTCTTCGGTGCGGGGGGGTACGCCAGCGCGGCGGTGGTACTCGCCGCGTCTTTTCTGAGGAAAACGATCGTCCTGCAGGAACAGAATTCCGTGCCGGGCATGACCAACAGGATGCTCGCATCCCGCGCCGCGAGGATCTATCTCGGTTTCGAACGGGCCGCTCGGACCTTCGGCGATCACCCCGGTCTCGTCGTGACGGGCAATCCGCTGAGAAGATCGATACTGAGCGATGTCGAGGGAGATCCGCGGGAGGCGTTCGGGCTCGGCGGGCATGGTCCCGTGCTCCTCGTGTTCGGCGGCAGTCAGGGTTCACACTCGCTGAATCACGCCGCGGTCGATTTCTTTCTACGGCGCCCCACGGTGGAGGGGATCATGCAAACGGGCCGGCGCGATTACGGTTGGGTGCGGGATCGCCTCCGGGGTGCCGGGGGGCGTGTATTCGTGTCGCAATACATATCAAACATACACGTGGCCTACCGTGCCGCTGATGTGGCACTGGCACGGGCGGGCGCGCTGAGTGTCTCGGAGCTCTCCGCCGTCGGGCTCCCCTCCATCCTGGTACCGTATCCCCACGCCGCCGACGATCACCAGGTCTTAAATGCCGGAGTCCTCGTCGAGGCCGGTGGCGCTGTCATGATCAGGGATGACGAGCTGAGCGGTGAGACGCTCGATACCGCATTCTCCGCCGTGCTGGATGATCCGCAGCGCCTGCCGCTGATGAGGGAGGCGCTGTCCACCGTCGCCCGCCGCGATGCGGCCGGGCGGATCGCCGGTGATATCTGCGCGCTCCTTGGTGTGCCGGTGGACCGCGCCGGTGCCCGGGAAGATCACGGAGGGAGGTGTTGAGACCGTGCCGGAAAAAAAGAAACACGTGCATTTCGTCGGTATCGGGGGAATCGGAATGAGCGGAATCGCGGAGGTGCTTCTCACCCTCGGTTTCACCGTCAGCGGCTCCGATATCGAAAGGAGCGCGATCACCGACCGGCTCTCCTCTCTCGGCGCCTCCGTTTGGAAGGGACATGACGCCGCGCATATCACGGGGAGCGACGTTGTCGTGGTCTCCTCCGCGATCGATCAGAGCAATCCCGAGGTGACCGCCGCGCGCCGTCTCGGTATACCGGTCATGCCGCGCACGAAGATGCTCGCGGAGCTGATGCGCGTGCGTACCGGTATCGCCATCGCCGGTGCACATGGTAAAACCACCACCACCTCCCTGGCCGCGGCGGTCCTCGACGAGGCGGGATACGATCCGACCATCGTCGTTGGCGGAAGGGTCAAGAGCATCAAGACAAACGCGCGCCTCGGGGAGGGAGCCTACATCGTGGTCGAGGCCGATGAGAGCGACGGCAATTTCGTGCATCTCACCCCGGTCTATGCGTTGATCACCAACGTCGATGCCGAGCATCTCGATTTCTACGGGGGGCTTGAGAATATATACGACAGCTTCGTGCGCTTCGCCCGGCAGGTCCCGTTCCACGGTGCGGTGATATGCTGCTCCGACGAACCGCACCTGCAGACGATCATACCGAGGATAGACCGCCGGATAGTGAAGTACGGATTCGGCCCCGAGGCGGAGGTCCGGGGCATGGAGGTCGCCGTGCGCCGCGGCGGATCCTCGTTTGTCCTGGAGGTGCGCGGGGAGCGACGCGGGGAGCTCTATCTCAATATCCCGGGCACGCACAACGTTTCGAATGCACTGGGTGTATGCGCCCTGGCCGAGGAGCTCGGTATCCCCTTCGATGCCGTTGGGCGGGCGTTCGCCGCCTTCGAGGGAGTCGCCCGCCGCTTCGAGATAAAGGGGGAGAGGGACGGCGTACTGTTCGTCGACGATTACGGACATCACCCGACGGAGATCCGGGCGGTCATCCGGGCGGCGCGCGAGGCCTTTGAACGCCGTCTCGTCGTCGTCTTCCAGCCGCACCGCTATACGCGGACACGCGATGTACATGAATTGTTCGAGGACTGCTTCAAGGAAGCGGATGAGGTATTCATAACGGATATCTATGCCGCCGGCGAGCGCCCTATCCCCGGCATCACCGGCGAGCTCGTATACCGGGCCGCCCGCAGGGGGGGGCATTGCACGGTAAGTTACCTGGCCGACCGGGACGCGTTGCGCCGCGCCGTGCGGGAGGGCATACGGCCGGGCGATCTGGTTCTGACGCTCGGTGCGGGAGACATCTGGAAACTGGGAGAGGAACTTCTCGAGGGGAAAGGACAGGACGGCACGTGATGCATCGGGAAAACACACGGGCGATGGTGACGAGAACGGGACGGAGACGTTCCCGGCGCGGCCACTGGGCGATACCGGTCGTCGCCGTGCTCCTCGTCGCCGCGGGGCTGTACGTAATCTTCATGACCGATAGTTTCGCGCTCAAGGAGGTGAAGGTGCTCGGAAGCGCGGGTCTCCCGATGGACTCGCTGAGGACGGTGACCGCCGGTCTTGTCGGAAAGAACATGTTCATGGCGTCCCTCGAAGGTGTCCGGCGGGATTTGATGCACTTTCCCGCGGTGAGGGATGTCACCTTCCGGCGGCGCTTGTTTCACCGGCTCGATTGTTACCTCAGGAGCCGGGAGCCGGTAGCGCTCGTCGCTGCGGACCGAAATCCGGGCGGAGCACTCCTCGAAGTGGATTCCGAGGGTGTGATCATGCCACGGGGGTCCGGCTCCGCCGAGATCGACCTTCCGGTGATTACCGGCATCGGGCACGGCGAGGTCCTCGACGAGGAGGATACGCGAAAGATCCACGAGGCGCTGCAGGTACTGCAGCTCCTGCACTCGTTCGGATTTTCCCCCGCCGAGCAGCTGTCGGAGATCCATTTCGAGCGTGATGAGATGATAGTGATCCTCATGGGCACCGGTTCGACGGTGCGGGTGGGGCGGGGGGAGTACCGGGAAAAGATTCGTAAACTGCGGGCGGTGTATGCCGTTCTTGATGAGCAGGAGCGATTTCCGGACATGATTGATCTCCGCTTCGAGCGGCAGGTTGTGGTCCGGTGAGCCTGGCGATGTGGAGGTGAAGTGACGCATATGGATTCTGAGTTTGTCGTCGGATTGGATGCGGGGACGACGATGGTGTCGGTGGTGATCGGTGAGGTCGGCCGGGCGGGTGCGATCAAGATCGTCGGTGTGGGATCGAGCGAATCGGAGGGAATGAAGAAGGGAGTGGTGGTCAATATCGAGGAGGCCGCCGCATGCGTGAGCCGGGCGACCCGCGAGGCCGAAAAGATGGCCGGTGTCGAGATCCAGGGCGTGTGCGCGAGCCTCTCGAGTCCCGACATAAAAAGCTTCAACAGCCGGGGAGTCGTCGCGTTGTCACCCGGAACGCACGAGATCATGGAGGGGGACGTGGAGCGTGTGACCGCGATCTCCCAGAATGTGACGCTCCCCGCCGACCGGGAGGTCATCCAAGCGGTGGGGCAGGATTACATCGTTGATACGCACGGCGGCATCAGGGATCCGATCGGCATGGCCGCCACCCGCCTCGGCGCTGAAATGCATATCGTCACCGGCCTCGCCATGCCGCTCGAAAACTTCAGCAAGGTCCTGCGTAAGGCCGGTCTCGTGATCGTTAACCTCGTATTCGAGCCGATCGCTTCGGCCCTTGCCGTCTGTACCGCCGACGAACGGGAGAATGGATGTCTCGTGATCGACGTCGGCGGGGGCGTGACGTCCTACATGCTGTACCACGGCGGCTGCGTCCGGAGCAGCGGCGTGATCCCCGCGGGCGGCATCAACATCACGAACGATCTCGCGATCGGGCTCAGGCTACCGTTCCCGGCGGCCGAGGAGCTGAAGCGCTCGCACGGTATCGCGCTCGCATCGATGGCGGGGGAGGACGAGGAGGTCGTCCTGCCCGGAATCGAGAACCGGGGGAGTGGAAAGATACGGGCACAGATGATCGCGGCGGTCATAGAGCCGCGATGTGAGGAGCTCTTCACGATGGTCAAAGAGGCGGTATCCACCGATCGGCAGATACCGGTGCTCGGCGGCGGCGTCGTCCTGACGGGCGGGGCGTCCCAGGTCCGCGGGTTGACGGGGGTTGCCGAGCAGGTTTTCGATCTCCCCGTGCGATGCGGCCGCCCGTCGAATCTCGAGGGGCTCGCCGAGATCGTAAGCGATCCAAGCTTCAGCACCGTGATCGGCCTGCTCATCCACGAACGGGATTCGCTCCCGCGCGACAGCGGGCGGGAAGCCGGCATGCTGGGTCGATTGAAATCGATTGCAGAAAAATTGAAATCAGTGGCAAGTTGGTCTTAACCAAAAGGGGGACGAGCGATGAGGTTCGAGTTCGATGATTTGGGTGACCTTGCAAACCTGAAGGTCATCGGGGTTGGCGGGGCCGGCGGCAACGCCGTGAACCGCATGGTGTCCGCCGGTCTGCAGGGCGTCGAATTCACCGCGGTGAATACGGACGCGCAGGTGCTGGAGCTGTCCCTGGCACAGCACAAGATGCAGATCGGGAGCCGGTTGACGAAGGGGCTCGGCTCCGGTGGAAATCCGGAGGTTGGACGTGCTGCCATCGAGGAGGACGGCGACCTCATGAACGAGATTCTCGAGGGCGCCGATATGGTCTTCGTGACCTCGGGCATGGGCGGCGGTACGGGAACCGGTGCGAGTCCCGTCATCGCCCGGATGGCCAAGGAACGCGGCGCGCTCACCGTCGGCATCGTGACGCGTCCCTTCTCGTTCGAGGGTAAACGCCGCGAACGGCAGGCCCTCGACGGGATCGCCGCGTTGAAACAGGAGGTCGACACGCTGATCGTGATACAGAACGACCGGCTCCTGTCGCTCGTTTCCAAGGAGACGCCACTCACCGAGGCCTTCTCGAAGGCGGACGAGATCCTGCATCATGCGACAAAGGGCATATCCGATTTGATCATGATCCCCGGGCTCATTAACCTTGACTTTGCCGATGTTCGCACTATCATGCAGGGCATGGGCGAAGCACTGATGGGGACGGGCGTCGCCAAGGGTGAAAACAGAGCCGTTCAATCGGCACAGATGGCGCTCTCGAGCCCCCTGCTCGACGATGTTTCTATTCGCGGGGCAAAGGGCGTGCTGGTCAATATCACCGGTGACGAGCGGATGAGCCTGCACGAGGTCTCCCAGGCAACCGCGATCATCAGCGAGGCCGCGGGTGACGATGCCAATGTCATCTTCGGAGCTGTCGTCAACCACGCGGATATCGATGAGATGCACGTCACCGTGATCGCAACCGGGTTCACGAGCCGTGAGTGTGAGATTTACCCGAGCTTTGCAGCCGAAACGGCTGCGCCTGATGTATTCGGTGTAGGAGGTATCGGGGAGGATCGCAAGGCGGTGGAGCTCCACGATTACGCCCTCGTGGGGGCCGAGACAATCGAACGGTCTGCCTATCACGAGCCGAACATAGACATCCCAACCTTTCTGCGCAAGCAGCTCGACTGAGCGAGGAGTGCAGCGTTGTCGCTCTGGACCAAAATATTCGGTCTGGACAAGAATCCCGATTACGAACGGGGTATGCAATACTTCAACGACGGCAAGTACGAGGAGGCTGTCGCCGAGCTGGAGAAGGTGGTTGCGGAAACAGGACGCAACGATCCGGATTACGCCCTGGGCATGTTCTACGCCGCCGAGTCCCACGCGCATATCGGAACGGCGAAGTTCCATGCCGGGGACCTCGAGGGAGCGTTGGCACATTTCACAACGGCGGTCGAGGAAAACAAGACCTACCCCGATCTCTACTACCAGATGGGTGTGATCCATCACCGGCTCGGAGCGATCGAGAAGGCGGTCGAGAACCTCGAACGGGCCGTCGGGCTGAACAACAACTATTTCGAGGCGATCTGCTACCTCGGGATCGTCCTGTTCGAAGCGGGTGAAAAGGAGCGAGCGGACGATCTGTTCAAGCGCGCGCTCGAGATCGGCGCCGACACGCCGAGTCCGATCAGCAAGTTCCTCAGCTGTCACCTGGCTGGTGACAAGACCGACATTCCCCCTCTCTCGTCCCTCAAGGAGCTTGTGAACATCGATGCTGAATTCGAAACGCATCTCAAGGAGGGCGTGGAAGCGTTCAACACCGGCGACTTCGAACGGGCCGTCCATGCCTTCCGGCGTGCCGCGGACATTCATCCCGAGTATGCGGATATCCGCTTCAAGCTGGGACTCTCGTATCTTCGCGGGGGCCTTCATGAACAGGCGCGCAGGGAGCTGGAGGCGGCCCTCGAGATCAATCCGGGGTACACCGAGGCCCGCTTCTACCTCGGCATCAACTTTCTCGATCAGAAGATGCACCGTGAGGCCCGGCCCCACTTCGAACGTGCCGTTTCCGAGAAGCCGGGGTACGCGGACCTGCAATGCTTTCTCGGCGCCACCCTTTTTTACCTGGGGGAGTTTGAGGATGCCAAACGGATCCTCGAGCATACCCTGGAGCTGTCCCCCCACTACACGAAGGCGCAGTACTATTACGGCCTGCTGCTCTACACGCTCGGCGAGCGCAAGCAGGCGGTGGAATTCCTGTCGGAAGGCATCAAGGGGGAGGAGCGTCGGAGCGATGCCGGCATGAGCCTGGCGCTCGTGCATATCCGCGAGGGTAATCTCGAGGAAGCGATGGTGGTCCTCAACGATATTGTCGAAGCGGGCGGTGAGAGCGCCGATGTTTTCTATTTCATCGGCGAGGTCTACCTGCGGCTGGACAGGATGGATGAGGCAGAGCAGTTCTTCACGAAATCCCTCGGGTTGAACGGAGATTTCGTCCGGGCCAAGGAAAAGATCGCATTCATATTGATCAAACGGGGCGATTACCAGGGCGCCGAGGCGATGCTCCGGGACAACGGCGAGAATTTCGCCGACCTGTACAAGATAATGGGTGATATCAAATTCTATCAGGGAAAACTCGACGAGGCCGAGCGGCTGTACCGACGGAGCCTCACCGTCAATTCGGAGTACGGGGAGGCGTTGCTCTCGCTCGCCCTCACCCTTCGCAAGAAGGGTATGGACGCGGAGGCGGAACAGCTGCTCCGCAAGCTGGTCGGGATCGATCCGTGCAACGTTATCGCACGGAATCTCCTCGGACGGGGGCCACTGGACCTCGGCGCCTGCTGACCCCCGAGAGGTTCATTTGAATCCGCTCCAGACATCCAGGCACGTTACCGATATTCTGCGCATGGAGCGATGGCTCCACACCTTTCCCCGGCCGGCGGGGGGACAAGCACTCGTGCTCGCCGGTTACCCGGCACCGTACCGCGTCGGCATGTCCAATCTCGGATATCATTTTCTCATTCGCCGTCTAAAGGAATCCCCCATTCTGCGCCTCGAGCGGTTCTTCTCGGATACGGCGCCTCGTACGCTGGAGAGCGGCGCGCGGATCTCGTCCGCCTCGGTGATATTCGTGTCGATCTCGTACGAGGAGGATTACCTGAATCTCGTCCGCATACTGCGGCAGGCGGGTGTGCCGCCGCTCAGGAATGAGCGGCACACCGGGCCGCTCATTATCGCCGGCGGCCCCGCTCCCAGCGCCAATCCCTATCCGCTCAGCGATATCGTCGATTGCTGCGTGCTGGGGGAAGGGGAACGGTCGCTCGATGATATCGTCGGGATCATCGAGCGGGGACCGCGGGTCGGCAGCGAAACGGTGCTCGAGGCGATCGCCGGCCTACCCGCCGCCTTCGTGCCGGCCGTTTCCGTGGGAGCCGCGTATCCTCCCCCCGTCGGACCGGTCGATTTCCCGCATTCAATAGTGGTCACGCCGAAAGCTGTTTTTCCCGATACGCTTCTCATCGAGATCGGACGCGGCTGTCCGGGCTCCTGCACCTTCTGTCTCGCCTCGGTCCTCTACCGGCCGTACCGTGCGATGCCGGTCGATGATCTGGAGCACCTGCTCGATACGATCACCGTTCTTCCCGCCACCGCCGGCCTCGTGAGCACCGCCGTGGCGGCTCATCCGCAGTTCGATCGGGTGATGCGCGCGTGCACGGAGCGAGGCATGCGCGTCGCCCTCAGCTCGATGCGTGCCGAGGACCTCGACGACGGGAAGGTCGAGCTTATTGGACGCGCCGGAACGAGGAGTGTCAGCTTCGCGCCCGAGTCGGGCGGGGAACAGCTCCGTTTCCATCTCGGCAAGCACGTGCCGGACGAGACGTATCTTCGCGCGGCCCGGGCGCTGCGGGGAGCGGGCGTACGTAATTTCAAGCTGTACCTCCTCATCGGCTGTCCCGGTGAGACTGACCGGGACTTGGATGAGACCGGCGTTTTCATCAGGGCATTCAGCGAAGCCGCACGCGGATGCCGCGTTTCCGTCAATGTCAATGTGGTTGTCCCCAAGGCCTGGACGCCGATGCAGTTCCATGCCATGCCTTCGGAGCGGGAGCTCGGCGAGCGTATGAAACGATTGAAGAGGATATGCAGGGGCCGGGGAATCGCCGTCCGCACCAAGTCGGTTCGATCAGCACTGCGGCAGGCCGTCCTCTCGGTGGGGGACGCGCGTGCCGGGAGGGCGGTCGTCCGGTACGCCGAGGGGGGAACATCGTGGAAGCGGGCGCTCGAGGAGGCGGGTGTCAATCCGGCCATGCCGCACGAGACGCGTGGCCTGGACGGATACCTTCCGTGGGACGCGATTGCGGGACCGGTGAACCGCAAGGCCATCGAACAGCGGTACCGGCTGCTCGTTACGCCGCGCCGTGGACCACGGAACCGCACATGATCAATAATGCACTGGACGATCGCGTTGTGTGTGGATGGGGACGCGCGTGGAGAAGACGCCGGAGAGCAGGCGCACAAAAGCCTTCTCCCGATCGATCCGATCGGTTACACTTCATCAACGGACGTGGCGCTCTTCTTGAATACCTTTTTCGCGGCGCCGCTCTTTATACATTGCGTACAGACATATGCCTTGCGGGGTTTACCGTCTATCTCCACGCGGATCTTTTGCAGGTTCGGCAGCCAGCGCCGGTTGGAAACATTGTGAGCGTGGCTGATCGTATGCCCGCGGATCGGTTTTTTCCCGCAGATTGCGCATTGTTTACTCATTCGTTTCCTCCATTTGCTCAGAAGAAGTGTATAATGTACAGAAAAACCAGGGGAATGGCAAGGTATTTATGGAGAGACGTCTGAATGAGCAGCCGCTCCTCGAGAGGAGCCAGTTTGTCAAGGGAGTCGGTCCGGCCCGTCAGGTTCTCCTTTCCCGTCTGGAGATCGAAACGGTCGAGGACCTGCTGCTGCACGTTCCGCGCACGCACTACGACAGGAGCGATCTCGTACCGATCGCCGAAATCGATCCCGGCCAGCAGGTTACAACCATCGCGACCGTTCTTGCGGTGTCTCTCCGGCAGGGAAGGAGGGGGCACAGCATCCTTACCGTCGCCGTCGGCGATGAAACGGGGATCGTGCACCTCGTATTCTTCAATCAGCCGTACCTGAAGCCTCAGTTCCGCCAGGGACGCACGATCGTGGCGAGCGGTCCGGCCGCCCTCTACCGCGGTCAGAAACAGATCGTCGCTCCCGAGTACGAGATGGTTTCCGGCGAGCTCGACGAGTCGCTGCTCCATACGGGGCGGATCGTCCCTGTCTACCCGCTCACGAGCGGCATCACCCAGCGGATGATGCGCAAGATCATACGGGCCGCCCTCGACAAGTGCGCCGGACGCGTGCCGGAGAATCTTCCCCGGTCGATCGTGCAGTCGCTTGGGCTCTGTCTCCGTGAGGATGCGTTTCGCCAAATCCATTACCCGGACGACTGGGATTCGCTCGAAGGCGCGAGGAAGCGTCTGAAATTCGAGGAGGTTTTTTTTCTCCATCTCCTCCTCAGGATGCGAAGGCATACGCTGCGGGCGGGCAGGCCGCGGCCACGCGTACAACCTCCGCATCCGCTGCTCGAACGGTTCCTCGCTTCTCTTCCCTTCGAGCTGACCAAATCCCAGCAGCGTGTGATCGGGGAGGTACGGCGGGACGTCGAGAGCACTTCGGGCCTCGGCCGGCTCCTGCAGGGTGATGTTGGTTCCGGCAAGACCGTCGTCGGGCTCGCCGCCATGATGCTGGCGGTGGGCACGGGCTACCAGGCCGCCATGATGGTCCCCACCGAGATCCTCGCCCAGCAGCACCACGAGAGGATCTGTGAATACCTGCATGATCTGGATGTGCGGATCGGGCTCCTGATCGGCTCAATGAGCAGGTCCGATAAACGGCGTGTGAACGAACAGCTCCGTACCGGGGAAATCGATCTCGTCGTCGGTACTCACGCGCTGATACAGGAGGGCGTCGAATTCAAGCAGCTCGGCCTCGCCGTGATCGACGAGCAGCACCGGTTCGGCGTCAAGCAGCGGGCCAGGCTGGGAGCGGGGGATCTCCTCCCGCATTTTCTCGTCATGACCGCCACGCCGATCCCCCGGAGCCTCGCACAGACCGTCTACGGGGATCTCGACCTCTCGACGATCGACGAGATGCCGAAGGGGCGGCGGATGGTCAGGACCGAGATCGTCGAGGCGGAGGACGTCGATCGCGTGTACGAGCACCTCGACGCTCTGTTCGCCGTGGGCCGGCAGGCATTTATAGTGTACCCGCTCGTGGAGGAGAGTGAGCGGATTGACCTCCAGGCCGCGACGAATGCCTTCGAACGACTCCGGACGGGAGTTTTTCGCGGGCGCCCGCTCGGTCTCCTACACGGCAGGATGAGCTTCGAGGAGAAAGCGCGGGCGATCACCCTATTCAGGCGCGGTGAGATTGCCGGCCTCGTCACGACGACCGTGATCGAGGTGGGTGTCGATATTCCCAATGCTTCAACCCTCGTGATAAATCATCCCGAACGGTTCGGAATGGCCCAGCTCCATCAGCTGAGGGGGCGCGTCGGCAGGGGGGGCGAGGAGGGTGTGTGCTACCTGATCCCCGGTGAGAGACTGGGACGCCAGGGGATGGCACGGCTGCTCTTCTTCGCCGCGACAGACGATGGATTCGCCATAGCGGAAAAGGATCTCGAGATTCGTGGCCCCGGCGAGGTATGGGGATTCCGGCAGTCGGGGCTTCCGTCGTTCCGGCTGATCCATCCATTGCGCGATGCGGCGATTATTCAGCGCTCATTCGAGGAGAGCGAAGCCCTCATCGAGCGTGATCCGCTCCTCAAGAAGGCCGAAAACAAGCTTGTCGCGGACTATTTTCATCTGTATTATAAACCGAAAATGGAACTTGCGGAGATCGGTTGAGAATCCGGGGCGCCATCGATCGTCCGGCACCTCCCGGACATCGACTGGGGTCCAGCGATGCGGAATGGAGGCCCATCCGTGATTTCGAGAGACGAAGCGGTGGGACTGGTCGACGGGCACCTCACGAAAAAGAATCTGGTCAAGCATGTACTCGCCGTCGAAGCGATCATGCGGGCACTGGCGCGGCGATTCGGGCAGGATGAGGAGGTATGGGGGCTGGCCGGGCTCCTGCACGATCTCGATTACGAGCAGACGAGCGATGATCCCGGTCGGCACGGCCGGATAACGGTCGAGATTCTCAGGAGATACGATCTGCCCGATGAGGTGCTCGGGGCGGTTCTCGCCCATGCGGGTCATGTGGAATGTACCTCGTTGCTGGACAAAGCGATATGGTGCGTCGATCCGGTAACTGGCTTGATTGTTGCATCAGCATTGATGCATCCGACGAAGAGCCTGGCCGGTTTGGACGGGACCTTCGTGGGAAAACGCTTCAAGGAAAAAAGGTTTGCAGCGGGTGCAAACCGTGAGGCCATTGCAAGTTGTCGCGATCTGGACCTCGAATTGCACGACTTCTTGGAGATTTCGCTCGATGCAATGCGCGGCATCTCGCGGGAACTGGGTCTTTAGAAATGCACGATCTCATCTAACACCGCAAGGAGCAACGGTATGATCGTAACATGCGACGGATGCCAGACCAGGTACCTCCTGGGGGACGACAAGGTGCCGGAAACGGGCATCAGGGTACGGTGTCCGAAGTGCAGGTACGTATGGAGATTGACACCGGAGCCTGCCGAGTCATTCATCGAGGTGCGGTCGAGCACGTACGCGTCCGAGATCCCCGTCGCCGAAGAATTCTCGAGGAGCGGGTGGGGATCCATGGAGCAGCCCCAGGCCGCTGTCATGACAGGGGTGCCGGAGGTGGCGATCCACGAGGAGATCGCACTATCTACGGAGAAACCCATCGCCAGCGAGCAGGTATCGGATGATCCCGAGATCCGCAAGAAGAAGGAGCGGGCACGC
>DATKWS010000037.1:0-17626 GCA_035529435.1 Patescibacteria group bacterium | reverse complement strand
GAAGCAACGAAGTTACAACCGATCAGTAAGCAAATTACTGGATAAGCGGCACGTAACCATATATAAAATAGGGAATTATACGCATTGGGTGGGGAATTTTCCCCAAAATATGCGCGCCTGTGGGGTATGATAGATTATAATTATTACATCAGGCGATATATTTACCGCGTGTATTTATATATATTATATATAGTTATAGCAGCAATGTGCATTTACGTGTGAGGTTTTGCTAACCGTTCTTGTGAAGGTATAATTATTGCCTAGTATGTAACGTAAGTAAAGGTATAGTGCATCTGAAGGAGTACGGGAGGATAGACCATCAGCGACAGAACCTTGCAGACCTTTCATCGCACAGCGCTCTACTCAAGTGGGGCGTTGCACGCGTATCAGCCGCAGTTCGATCCACAGCAGGATGAGATGTCGCTGCTCGGGCAGTCAGTGCGGTACCTGCAATCGCATAGATTGAACCATGTCCTGCGGGTGAAGCACGTATTCGATGTCACGATCAGTGTCGGTGCGCTCATTCTCCTCGCGCCGGTCATACTCATCGCGGCACTCATCATAAAGCTCGAATCCCGCGGCCCGATATTCTACCGGCAGGAGAGAATCGGCCTCAACCGCCGCCGGTCCGATCGACGAACGATTTCGAGAAACATCCGGAACTGCGAGGAAAATCGGACGGGCAGCGAACGCAGAAAAAATATAAATGCCGGCAGGCCCTTCAATATCATCAAGCTGCGCACCATGAAGCTCGGCTCGGAAAATAACGGCCCTGTCCTGGCGAGCGACAACGATCCACGCATTACCCGTGTGGGGCGCCTGATGCGCACGGCGCGTGTAGATGAGATCCCCCAGTTCGTGAATGTGATCAGGGGCGAGATGAGTATTATCGGTCCGCGTCCCGAGCGTCCGTTCTTCATCAGCAAGTACAAGCACGAGCTGCCCGAATTCGATCTGCGCCTGTACGTGAAACCCGGCATCACCGGGCTCGCGCAGGTCGAGAGCGGGTACACGAAAACCGTCGATCACATGCGCAGGAGACTGCTCTACGATCTCCGGTACATCTCCCGGCTTTCCTTTATGCAGGAGCTGCAGATCATCCTGAAAACGTTCTACGTTGTCGTGACCGGAAAAGGTGCCTGCTAGCCTTTCCCGCACTCCCCGGCCCACCGCCCTTTCCATCGTAATATCTTGACCTGAAACCGGATCGGCCGTACACTGCAATCGGGTGATTGTATGCGTCGATTCAGGTACTACATGCTGCTCGCCGCCATCTACACGCTGTTGCTGGCGCTCTCGCCGTTCGTCCCGCTGTGGATCACGATTCCCGCCGGAATCGCCGTGACGACGTTCATCGTGCGAAAGCGGAAAAGAGATTACGGAAAGAGGATCGAAACGATCCAAAAGCGCCTGACGAATCTCAAGAGCGAGGGGGTGATGATCGGCGAAACCGCTCGGGGGACCGAGGACGATGTATTCTATCAGATGATACTCACGCTTCTGACCGATCTCGAGCGCTCCCTCTTCAAGATGGTCGAGAAGAACATACAGCTCCTGAGCCTCAAGGAGATCGGACGGAGTATCGTCACTTCACTCGACGAAGACAAGCTGATCAAATCGGTTTTCGAGTATCTCGTACACGGGGTCGGGTACAAAGAGGTTGCGTTCATAATCCTGCGAAAGAAGCTGCAGAACTTCCAGGCCATCGTGCGTATCGAACGAGCGACCAAGGTCATACGGCGCACCGTCAACATCGATTTTTCGGATCTCGACGGAGCCGTGTACAATTCGATCATCGCGCGGAAACCGTTTCTGATAAAAGACACCGCCATGCATCCGCTCATGGAGATCGGCGGGGAACCGCTCTTTCACGGCAGCACGATGTCATCGTATATATGCGTTCCGCTCATGAAGTCGGTGGACGATATGCCGTGTTCCAAGAAAAACGAGTGCGCCGTCCGAAAACTTGCGGAAGGTGGAACGTTCGAGCACGATGAGCTTATGCTCAAGTCAAAGGATTGCCTGATATGCCCGCACATACCGGTACTCGGCGCCCTGGTCGTCACGGACGGCTACCGCGCGACACCATTGACGAACATCGATCAGGTCACGATGGAGACGCTGGGCACCCTCATCAGTTCGAACATCGAGAACTGGATGCTCTACCAGGAACTCAGGCAGGAGGAACTGTTCAGGGAAAAGGTGATCGAGGGCATGATAAACGGCGTCTTTGTCGTCGACCTCAAGGGCGAAGTGACCCTCGCGAACAGAGCCGCGCGGGGGATAAGCACGATGGACGAAGATGAATTGACCGGCATGAACGTAGATCAACTCATCATCGAGGAGTCCGGGGGCCCAGCGCAATCTCCCGTTCATCGGGTACTCCATGACGATATGCCCCTGATGCACTACGAGGCGTATCTCAAGCGAACGGACGGACTCCATGTCCCGATCAGGATGAACGTGTCGAGACTCGTCGGCGACGACAGACGTTTGCAGGGAGCGATCATCGAGTTCGTCGACCAGAGCGATATCAAACGCATGGAGGAGGAGATCCGGCACCTCGATCGGCTTGCGGTGCTCGGAAGGTTCACGTCGGCCGTGGCGCACGAGATCCGGAATCCGCTCGCCGGCATCGCCGCCGGCATCCAGTACCTGAACAGGGACAGTACCCTCGCTGATTCCCAGCGCGAAAACATTTCATTTATTCTCAACGAGGTCGAGCGTCTCAATCGTATCATTACAGATCTCTTCAAGGTCGCCAAGCCGCGTGACCTGCTGTACCAGGAGGTCAAGGTGGTCGATCTCCTCAATCGCGCGTATAAATCGCTGAAGGAACTGATGATCGAGAAGAAGATTGATTTTCAAGTCGATATGGCGGATAATCTTCCGCTCATAGAGGTTGATCCGGACCAGATCGTCCAGGTGATGATCAACCTCATCAAGAATGCCACCGAGGCTGTCCCGGACGGGGGGGAGGTACGGGTGAGATCGGCCGTGTACGAGGGCGGTGACGTGGATGTCGTGCGTGAAACGTATCGCACGATGGTGTGTATCGAGATAAGCGACAACGGCGCGGGAATCGACGCCGACGATCGCGAGAAGATCTTCGAGCCGTTCTATTCGAGAAAAAAGGGAGGAACCGGCCTCGGTCTATTCGTAACGCACAGCATCATACAGCACCACCAGGGACGGATAACGGTTCCGGCTGACCAGAAAGGCGGGGCCGTGCTGCGGGTTTACCTGCCGATCGGGCGAGCAAAGAAGGGGGATGAAATTGAAGCCAGTCGTTCTGCTGGTTGACGATGAGGATACGATTCGACTCTTTCTCGAAAAAACACTTCGGGACGAAGGGTACGAGGCGATCACGGCCGCAACCGGGGAAGAGGCGATCCAGCGTACGAGAAACGATTTCCCGGATCTTGTCCTGCTCGACCTGAAACTTCCCGATATCAACGGTATCGAGGTCCTCCGGCAGATCAAGGAGATGATACCGGAGATATGCGTGATCATGCTCACCGCGTTCGGTGACATCGAAACCGCCGTTTCCGCCATCAAGAGGGGTGCCTTCGATTTCGTCAGCAAGCCGGTGAATCTGGAACAGCTGCTTCTGACGATACAAAAAGGATTGGAATCCCAGAAGCTCACGAGAGAGCTGTTCCAGCTGCGCAGGCGCGTGAAGCTCGGATTCGACGAGAACTATATCCCCGGCGAGAGTCCCCAGATGAAAAAGATATACGAGATGGTGCAGACGGTGGCGAAGAGCGACACGACGACGGTCCTGATACAGGGCGAGAGCGGCACCGGCAAGGAAATGATCGCGAACATGATTCACCGGTTCAGTCCGCGGTTCGACAAGTCATTTCTCGAGATCAACTGCGCGTCACTCCCCGAGGAATTGCTGGAGAGCGAACTGTTCGGGCACGAGAAGGGTGCGTTTACCGATGCCAAGGTACAGAAGGTCGGTCTTCTCGAGCTGGCCAACAAGGGCACCCTGTTTCTCGACGAGATCGGCGAGATGAGCCTGACGATCCAGGTGAAGTTGCTGCGCGTGCTCGAACGAATGACATTCAGGCGCGTCGGCGGTACCAAGGACATCAAGGTAAGCGTCCGAATCATATCGGCGACCAACCGGGATCTCCAGTCCGCCGTTCAGACCAAGAACTTCCGGGAGGACCTGTACTACCGTCTCAAGGTGATACCTATCCAGATACCACCGCTGCGGGAACGCAAAGAGGACATCTACCTGCTGGTCAAACATTTCCTGAACCATTTCAACAAGCAGTTCAACAAGCATTTCAAGGATGTCGACGAGGAGGCTTACCGGACGATTCTCGCATACCCCTGGCCGGGCAATATCAGGGAACTGAAGAACATGATAGAACGGATCGTCCTGCTCGAGAATGACGAGATCCTCAGGGTCGAGCATCTCCCCTCGAATATACGGGACGAGTCGGCCCCGCCCGGCGAATATTCTATCGCCAAGCTGCTCGAGATGGCCCTCGGCCGGCCGTTTCCCGAAGACGGTGTCCAGTTCGAAGATTTCCTGCAGAGTATCGAGAAGGAACTTATCACAAAGGCGATGCGGGAGGCGGGCCAGAACCAAAGTAAGGCTGCACGGTTGCTCCGTCTCAACCGCGACAAGCTCCGGTATCGGCTCAAGAATTTCAATGAGGAGATCGATTGAGAATCATGGCGCGATACCGAACCGTGGTGCTGGGATTGATCGCAGCGGCGATGCTTGCATCGTGCGGGTATTACCGTACGAGCAGCCGAACCGCCGGGGACATAAAGAAGATCGCGATACCATACCTGAAAAATGAAACACCCGAGCCCGAGATAGAACTCGAGATCACGGACAAGATCATCGAGGGCATCATCAAGGACAATACGCTCGAGGTGGTAGCCGACAGCGAGGCCGATGCGATACTCGAGGGCAGTGTGATCGATTACCAGAATGTGCCTTTCACCTTCAACAAGGTGCCGGACGCGTCCGATATTCAGGCCGAGCAGTACCGTCTCCTCGTCGGCCTTCGAATTTCCCTCTTCAATCCTGCCGAGAATACCTATATCTGGGAGAACAAGAATATACGGGCCCAGGCCGATTACTATCTCGAAACGACATCGGACCAGGATTACGATCATGCCTTGAAAGAGGTATACCGCGAGATCGTCGAGAGCATACTGAGCACCACGATACAGGAATGGTAGGATGAAGGTCGACCTCACGTACTACCGCCGGATCTTCAAGGAACTGGACACCGAAGCGCTTGCACCCGTGTACCTGTTCCGGGGACCGGAGCGGTTCATAATGGAGGAGATGGCCGGACGGATAATCGAGGCTGCCGTTCCAGCGGAGTTGCGCAGTTTCAACCTGACCGTTTCGTACGGCACGGAAATCGATATCGAATCGTTTATCTCGACCGCCGCATCGTATCCTTTTCTCGCGGACCGTCGGGTTCTCCTGCTCAAGGAGCTTGAACGGTTCCGCGGCCGCTGGGCATCGCTCGTCGACTACTGCAACAATCCCGCCGGGTCGAGTATCGTCGTATTCTTCTTCGTCACGAATGACGAAATGGGCAGAAGAATCAAACCGCCGCGCGAATTTAAAAAACTCGAGAGCGCCATCGAGACGGCAGGTTCGGTGATCCAGTTCGAGCAGCTGCATGAAAAGGGTATCCAGCGCTGGGCCTCCGCAAAGGCGAAGCGGATGGGGATCACACTCGACGGGGACACCACCGCCGCCCTCATTCGGAGCGTCGGAGAGAACCTGTTCGATCTGCAGAACGAATTGCAGAAATTGTCGCTCCTGCACGAAGGAGCCCGTATCACCATAGACGATCTGTCCCGAGCACTGGGCAGTTACCGTATGCATGCTGTATACGATCTCATCGAACGGATCGGCACAGGAAGGGATATCGATGTTCTCGCGATTCTCTCGCGCATTCTGGAAACCGGTGCGGAGAAACCGTCCACGATCGTCTACCACCTGATCCGGCATTTTCTCACCCTCTTCAAGATCAAACTCGGTCTGGGCGGAGGCGGGTACCGCCAGGAGCACTTGAAACGGAGGGCGGATGGTTATAGTATCGGAGAAATCGTGCTGTGGCTCGAGAATCTCCGTATCACGGAGCTCGTGCTGAAGAGCACGTCGTTCCCGGCGGAAACATTGATCTTCGGCGCGATTCTCCATTCGATGAATGGGAAGCCGCTCGAAGATCGATATCGCATGCTCGGGGCGGCATGAATAACGAGAAGAGCATTTCGAATAATACGACATGGAGATCACACGATATGGGCAAAACAATAGGTACGATCAAGGATAACGATTTCAGACGGATGGTACTGGAGTCAGACAAGCCGGCCGTCGTCGATTTCTGGGCACAGTGGTGCGTTCCGTGCAAACAGCTCGACACCGTGCTTCAGGAAATGGCTCTCGAATACGAGGGAAAGGTTTCTTTTTTCAAGGTGGATGTGAACGAGAGCAACATGACGGCGTCGCGTTACGCAGTCCGGAGCCTTCCCATGCTCCTGTTCTTTGAAGGGGGGGAGATCGTCGATCAGGCCGTGGGATCACTCTCCCGAGAGGTGCTGGTGGATAAATTGAACCGGCTGCTCGAATCCTCTTGAGTGCCTTTTGAGTGCCGTGCACGCACACCGTCCCGATCCCCTGATCGACCGGTAGGGCGTCTAAACGGCTCGTTTATACACCCTTCTTCGGATCACGGAACAACTTATGACGCGTGGTACAATCGTGCCGTAGAGGGCACGTATCGCACCTCCAACAGGGTCTGGCGTATCTATGTGGGACCCGAGAAGATCGTGCAAGGATATCGCCGCCCATAAAATTCCAATAATTCTTAATAAATCAGGTAAAGGATAATTTGAGCGGTAAGGGGAGACTCAGCAGGCGATATATCACGTAAAGCGTGTCACCTCACAATAACGCAAGGAGTTCGGATCGGCATCTATTGATTAACATAATATATATTATGCGCCATTTTACTTCTCTAAAAAAAGAGAGGCGCCGGTCTGCGACGCCCCCCCCTCTCATCGATTTGACCGTCAATCAATCAAGGCCTTTATCGCTCCCCAGCTCTTCGGTTCGACGGACGTATTGCAGCTGCCCTTTACGAACTTGAAATAGCCGCCCAGAACCTCGTGAATCGCGTACGGGTAAATACACCTCGACACCCAGATACCCGGTTCGAGTGCAAACGGATCGGCAACCACTTTGATATACTCGGCCTGCGGCAATGGAGACGTTGTGGAGAACATCTTGATTGTACCAAGTGGTGCAACGGCCATTCCGGATCCATAGCACCCCTGGGTTGTTACCGATATGCCGCTTTCCACGTCGCCGAGGGTGACGAACCCCTGCTGCCATGTCGAACTGACCACATTGAGGTCGACCGTGCTCTTATCGAGCTTGAACTCGCAGGCCGTGATGCCGTCCGGCCCGCTGTCACTCTTGATGTACACGACATACACATCGAACTGTTCGAACCGGGCCGGGGCGTAATCACATTCGGCGGCCACTTCGCTGGTGTACAGCCCGATCGATCCCTCATGCCCGGATACGCAGGTTGTCAGCAGAATCATGAGAACGGCAGCCAATGACAGTTTCTTCATATCCCTCTCCTCCTTTTCCTCTTGCGTCTCCCAGATCTCGATTACCGGTGTTTCCGCTAAATGCTGATTCTTATCAATTTCGCCGAAGGTTACTTGTACCTCTTTTCGACTGTCAAGAAAAAAATGTTTTTCTCCTAGTTCTCCTCCCGCTGCAGCACCGGCACCCGATCGCTGTAATCTCCGAGAAACGGCAAGTGCCAATACTCTCCGAAAAGCGCCTTCACAAACCCGAGGACCGACAGCATCAGTGCCCCGAGCCCGACGATCAATTCAAACAACCCGATCACCACCATACCGAAAAATCGTAGTTTTCCTATTGTCATGTCAAGAATGATCGTCACGACGATGACGACGCATTCGGCGAGAAACAGGAGAAAACCCTGCCGGGCATGATAGCGGATGAACGGATCATTGCACGCACGCCAGAGAGAGAAAAAACAGAGAAATGATACATAGCCGGCCGCCGCTATCCACCGCGAACGGTCCGAGGGAGACTGCGGCTCGGTTTTTTCTCCGGCTGCGGGCGCCGCTTCTTCTGTTTTGCCTTCAACCATCACTCTGTATTCCGCTGAGGTTTACGGGCTGATGTGCTCGGCTCGGTCAGCCGCTGAGGATGGCTAGTTCCACCTCGAGATCCCGCCGTTCGATGCCGGTGGTTTTTTCGAGGAGTTGCTGCATGATCTCCACGGCCCGGGCCGGTTGATTGCTGAACTTGTAGTTGTCGGCGGCTCTGCGGAGATACACCTTTTCCATGAAGGTGTTCGTTTTTATGCTCCTCGCCAACTCGCTGTACAGATCGGCTGCCTCCGCATACTTCTGCTGATTCATCAGTGCGATGCCCTTCCCGTCCATCGACGCATCATGGAAGTCATTGTATTTACTGCTGTTAGAAAGGTATCGGTCGAATGATTCGATCGCCGCCGTGAAGTTTCCCGCTATAAGTTCACATTTGCCTATAAAGTAGAGTGCGTGCACTCCCGCCTCCGTTGAGCCGTGGTTCTCCTGTACCATGGTGAAGAGCTGCTCCGCCGTTTTTACGTCTCCCATGCGGAACGCCGACAGGGCTTCCGAGAACTGGGTGATGGCCTCGATCCGAGAGCCGCGGCTGGAGTTCTGCATCCACACGGTTGCGAATATCACCACCATCAGAATGATAAGACCGGCGAATATGATTCCCTGATGCTCGCGGGTGTATTCCCAGGCGTTCAGGATGGCGGTTACGAAGGGATCCCTTTTGAGCTCTTTGCGTGAAAGCTTTCTTGCCAATACGACGACCTCCTTTCGCTATTAATTAACACTCTATCCCACGGCTTTTCAAGCAAATAATGCTTGCCGCCCCCGAAGAAAAGCGATTGACAGAATGGGGGCGTTTTGCAAATCTCGGATTAACCTTCACCGGGGAGGAGGGAACAGTGGTCAGGGTGTTTCGTGTCCTGGTCGTACCGACGGCGGCGCTGATCACTATTCTCGGCGTTTTTGGCATTGAGGATTTCTCGAAGGCGCCCTATTCGGGCATACAGCATCACAACCTGGTCGTCAGGGGTATCGGACGGGACAGCCCGAACGAAGGAATACCACTTCGACCGGGAGACAAGATTCTCGCCATCGACGGTGTAGTTCCGCGAAACCTCAACCATTTCAATTTTCTGATATATTCTAATAGGGAGCTCCGCCCCCAACGTTACACGATTGCGCGGGCTGATTCCGTTTTCAAGCTCCTCGTCCGGAGCGCACCGCAGAGACAGGAATTGATCTATCGCAAGCTGTCTTTTTTCCTGGTCGCATGCACCTTCATACTCGTCGGTCTGATCGTCGTGCTCAAGCGCCCCGATATCTTCGCCGCGCTCTTCATGGTCAACTGCTTCCTCTTCTCGTTCATCATCACCGAGCGTCCCGTCACGTCGGTTCAATTCCTGCACATTGCCGGGGAACTGGTGTACGATTGCTTCTTCATCTTCCTCCCCGCCGTATTTCTCCACTTCTTCATTCTGTTCCCCGGAACGGAGATCAAGCGCGGGACGAAACGATCCATGGCCCTCAGGGTCCTTTACTTCCCTCCCGCCGTACTGTTCGTTTCGACCTTCCTCATGGCGCTGTACAAATATACACGGGGAATTCATGCCGGCACCGCTCCATTTTTCAACGCGGTGACCGCCATCTACTGGTTCCTGTACATGCTGGCAAGCGTGATCGTCTTTGTCCGGACATACCGCGTCTCCGGGCGGGTGCAGAAGATCAAGTTCCGCCTGGTCATCATCGGGTTGGCCCTCGGCATCTTCCCCATCTCCGCCGTCATGCTGATCAAGGAGTTCCGGCCGGCGCTGGATATACCCTACCAGCACGTGTCGGCGGTTTTTCTCGCCTTCATCTCGATCTCGTTTGCATACGCGATCCTCAAGCACGATGCCTTCGATCTCGGGCTTGTTTTTCGGAAGAGCCTCGTTTTTTTCGTGGCCTCGGGCCTGTTGGTGGCGATCTACTACGTCATCTTCGAGATGCTGTTCGACCGCTTCGGCGCGGTCATGGGGCTCGAACGCTCCTATGTCGCGGTCATAGCCATCATGCTCCTTGGCATCACCTTCGTGCCTGCGAGGACGGTTGTGCAACGGGTCGTCGACCGCGCGTTCTACCACAGCCGCACCGTGTTCCGGGAAGAGTTCATCGATTTTTCGCGGCGGATTCACCTCCTCCTCTCACCCGATGAGATCTCGCGGTTCATTACCACGGAGATTCACGACATCTTCGACGCCGAACAGGCGCATATCTTTCTCAGGGACCAGAGCGGTTACTTCAAACTCCAGATGAGCTGTCCCGAGGAGGTCCGCCTGCCCCTGACATCTTTTCCGCCGAATACCGCTCTGATGCGATTGATGAAGGACAAAGGACTCCCCCTGATGATGGAATATTTCGACACGATCTGGATCAAGCACAACCTCGACCGGATATCGAGGGAACTGCTCTCGATCTCGGCCGCCGCCGTGGTCGTTCCTCTCGTTGACCAACATGAGCTTCTCGGCTTCATCCTGGTCGGACGGAAGGTCTCGCGCGGCCCGTATACCAAGCAGGAATCCGAGCTGTTCGAGCTGGTGGGAGAACGGAGCGCCTCCTCGATCAGGAATATCGAACTGTACCGCGATTCAATCGAGAAGGAGAAACTGCAGGAGGAGCTCCAGCTTGCCAAGAGTATCCAGGAGCGGCTGCTTCCCGCCTCTCCCCCGCACCTCGAAGATATCGAAATCGCGGGGCGCACGAAACCGAGCAAGGAGGTCGGCGGTGATTTCTACGACTTCGTGGATCTCGCGGACGGGACGATCGGTATCGCCGTCGCCGATGTATCGGGCAAGGGTATCCCGGCCGCCCTGCTCATGACGACGCTGCATGCGATGTTCCGTGCCGAGGCGGTACGTGGCCGGTCCACTGACGAAATTCTTGCCAGCCTCAGCTCCTCCCTGTACGAACGGAGCGATACGACGAAGTTCGCAACGTTCTTCTACGCCCTGTACGATAACCGAGGCGGTATCCTCCGGTACTCGAACGGCGGATCGTACCCCCCGTTCCTCATAGAGCCGTCCGGCAGCTTCACTCGGCTTCAGAGGGGCGGTATGCTGATAGGGCTCGAGGAACACCCACACTACAGCGAGGGGGTCGTCAAGCTTCCCCCGGGAGCACTCGTTGCAATCTATACGGATGGCGTGATTGACCAGGAGAACGAAAAGGGAGAAAATTTCAGCGAAAAGAGGTTGGTTGAATTTTTAAGAAATAATTTACACCTTCCATTGGAGAACGTGATTGACAAACTATTTGACACCGTTATTGCATTTGGTGCAAACAATTTGAAAGATGATATGACAATTGTGTTACTTCGCAATAGCAACTCTTAATCTGCACCATCCCCTTTATTGCTTCCAATTATATGGTACTTCTCAAGATAGACCTTTATAGGGCGTGCGTTCGTTACTATCGGCACAGCATATGCACATGTTTCAAATTTGATTCTTCAAAGGCAGGTAACGTGGTTTAAACCGAACGATGGCAGGCTTAGCTGTACTGGGGGTGATCACCGTGTTACCGATATTCTGGATAATTGATCTTCTGTGGTGGCTCCGGTAACGAATTTTGCAATTCGCCACCGGATGTTTTTAAATATTCCCGTTGAGCAAGGGCGTATCAGCGGGAATATTTAATTGCCGCCCGGCATGGCTCAATCGAAATTCGTAGTAGTCACCGGTGTTTGTCAGGCTTCGCATTATATTTAACCTCCTTTCTAATATCAATCGCGCAATGCGTTACAATATATAGATATAAAAACTGATAAAATTTTGTATTTTTTGCTTGACAACGTGGCGGCTGGATTTATAATCATGCATAACGAGGCATGAAAAAACTACGCGTTCGTGATCCGCCTGCTCTCATGCCAACCTTACGAAGCGAAGCGATGTTGCTGCTCAGGCCTCTGAAGTGCGGTTGAGACACGTCACGCAAAGTGGTTTGGCAATGTCTCGTTATCTATGTGCGAAAAGGGAATTACTTCTCGCATCCGCAAGAAGTAATTCCCTTTATTTTTATGGTGCCCCCGACACGATTCGAACGTGCGACACCCGGTTTAGGAAACCGATGCTCTATCCTACTGAGCTACGGGGGCATGTACACTACCGTCACAGCCTAATAGTACGCGGCCGGACCTCCCAGGGCAAATAAATTCGTTGTTAAAACGATAGGAGCGTGAAGATGGGCCGCTCACCGAGCTTCTCAACGCCACCCAGGTCCGCGAGCTCGATCACGAAGGCCAGTTCCTCTATGATGCCTCCTTGACGTTCGACGAGGCTTGCCGCCGCCGCCGCAGTACCTCCCGTTGCAAGGAGGTCATCGATGATGACGACCCGTTCACCCTTTTCCACTGCATCGATATGCATCTCGAGGGCGGCCTCGCCGTACTCGAGGGAGTAGGTTTCTGAAACGGTCCGCCAGGGGAGTTTCCCCGGCTTGCGCAGTGGCACGAATCCGGTGCCGAGCCGAATCGCGAGGATGGAACCGAAGATGAATCCCCTCGATTCGATCGCAACAACCTTGTCGATTGCCCGCTCCCGGTATCGTTCGAAGAGAATATCGCTCACCTGCCTGAATGCGCGCGGTTCCAGTAATATCGGGGTGATATCGCGAAAGAGGATTCCTTTCTTCGGGAAATCAGGTATGTTCCGGATATACGTCTTCAATTCCTCATGCATCGTATTCCTTCCTGCCCTCGTCCTCTGGGAGACTCTTCGGTTCGAGGAGGAACCGCAGCTTGCGGAGCGCACGCATCTCGAGCTGTCTGACCCGTTCCCGCGATACATGTACCACCTTCCCTGTCTCGGCGAGGGTGTGCGGTTCCCCGTCATCGAATCCGTACCGGATCTTTATAATAAGCCGCTCGCGCTCGGAAAGCCGTTCAAGGATGCCGGCCAGTTTTTCATGCTCCATCTGCTTGAGAATGATCTGCTCGGGATTGTTCAAGGCCTCGGGATCCTCGATCTGGACAAGCTGCTTGTAGGTGTCCAGGCTGTTCGCGACGTCGAGGGCTCGAATGTTTTGAACGAGCTCCTCGACCATACGATACTTCTTCTGCGAAACGTTGAGCCGCGCAGCCTTCTCTTCGAGTGTCAGATCCTTGCTCTCTTCCTCGAGACCGATGTACCGCGACATGAGTTGGAATATATGAATCGGTATGCGGATCGTTCGGGAGTGGTTCGATATCGCCCGAACGATCGATTGCCGTATCCACCATGAAGCGTAGGTGCTGAACTTGAATCCCCTCTCGGGATCGAACCTGCTCACCGCCTTGATCAGTCCGATATTTCCCTCCTCGATCAGATCGAGAAACGGGACTCCGTAGGAGATGTACGATTTTGCGATTGTGATGACGAGCTTGAGGTTGCTCAGGATGAGCAGGCGGCGGGCATCCTCATCCCCCGTGCGAGCCCTGCGTGCGAGATCGACCTCCTCCTCCCTCGACAGTACCGGATACTTACTGATATCCTTGAAGTACCGCCTCTGGATATCGTCGATTTCGCTCTTTATGGGTCCATCATCGTGCATAGGTATAGTTAACTACAATAGTTATCGAATCGTCAAAGATAATCAAGCGGATTAAGCGCTTTTCCCGCTTTACGAACCTCGAAGTGGAGATGTATGCCGGTCGCATTTCCCGTCCGCCCGACGGTTCCGATGAAATCCCCCCTCTCGACCGGTTCTCCCTCCCTCACGGTGCAATTCGAGAGATGGCCATAGACCGTGCTCACCCGCCCACCGTGGTCGATGATGATGAGCTTTCCAAATCCGCGCTGTCTCCCCGCGAATACCACCGTGCCGGCGGCCGCGGCGAAGACGTGCTCCCCCTCCCCCGCCTTGATGTCGATCCCGTAGTGAAACTCCTCCGTCTTGTAGCGGGGATCCCGTCGTAATCCGAACCCGCTCGTGATCCGGGACTCGCTGTAGTTCTGCAGCGGAGCCGAAAGGATCAATTCTCTGTCGGGAGCCGGTACGCCGCTCCCTGAGGACCGTTTATCCCCCTGTTGCTGCTGCGACGATGCGTTTCCACGGTATTTGGGAGAGGGAGTGCAGCGAAGCACCAGCGAGAGGAGTGCGATCAGGAGCACGAATGAGAATGATTGAAAGGTTCGCATTCGCATTATATAAATGGTCGGGGCGACTGGATTTGAACCAGCGACCTCCTGCTCCCGAAGCAGGCGCGCTAACCGAGCTGCGCTACGCCCCGACACCGATCAGTACAGTACCACTACCTCTTCTATGACTCAATGAAATTAACAAGATACCATGACGATTTGCAACAGGTAAGTTACCAGGTACCGGTACGAAATATCATCCTGCGGAATCTGCTCGATACCCCAAAACGAGATAACACCCAGGCTGGCGAGTGTCACGACGACTCCTGCGGCAAGAATGCCGCAGATGATCATGGGAACGGCGATCCGTATCGGTATCTTGAACAGGAATGCGGCGACGCAACCGGTCCAAGCGCCGGTCACAGGGAGCGGTATCGCCACGAACATCGCGAGACCGAGCGCCTCGAACCGTTCGATCATCGTGCCCCGCCGTCTCGTCCGTCTGAACAGCCAGGTGAAGAACCGGTTCCAGAATGGATAGTGCATAAGCCGGTTCGAGACGCGCTCGAGCAGCACGAGTATGGGAATGACCGGCAGAAAATTGCCGATGACGGCGAACAGGTATGCCTCCTGCCACCTGAGCTTGCCGGCCAGGATCGCGTACGGGATGGCGCCGCGCAATTCAAAAATGGGGAGGGCTGCGATCAACACGGTTATGAGCTTCGGGGATAGGCCGAAGGCGGGGGAAATCAGGATGAACGGCACTATTCAACTCCTTTGAGCAGCGGTACAAAGGCGCAGCGAGAGAGACGCCGCGTTTGCACCCGATCGGCCACCTTGTGAAACAGCATGAGACATTCGATTTCCTTCGCCATCGGAGCAATGAGTGTGCCGCCGTCGACCAGCTGTTCGAGGAGAACGGACGGCCATTCGGGCATTGCGGCGGAAACGATGATGCGGTCGAACGGCGCGTAGTAACTCCAGCCGAGTGCGCCGTCACCGACCTTGAGCCGGATACGTCCCGTCGGTATGCGCGTGAGGGTCTGTTCCGCTTTTTTCGAGAGTTGCGCCACCCGCTCGATCGAGAAAACGTCACGCGCCACGAGCGAGAGAATCGCCGTCTGGAAGCCCGAACCGGTTCCGACCTCGAGGATACGGCACTGGGCATGCACATCGAGGCTCTCGAGCATGAATGCGATCGTGTACGGTTGCGATATCGTCTGCGAATATCCGATCGGGAGCGAACAATCCTCGTAGGCGCGCGCTCCGATCGCCGCATCGACGAATACATGGCGCGGAACCCGCAGGAACGCGTGGAGGAGACGCCGGCCGGTGATTCCCCTGGCATACAGTTGTTCCCTCACCATCCGTCTCCGCGCGATGGTGTAATCTATCTCCCGTTCCATGCCAGATTCCATTTCTTGAGATCGAAGATCGCCTTGTAATCGGTCATATCGAGGCGCAGGGGCGTGACCGAAATGTACCCCCCGGTGACCGCCGTGAAATCGGTGTCCTCGCCGGCTTCCCACCCCGGGTCACCGCCTCCGATCCAAAAATAGTCCTTGCCGCGCGGATCCTTCTTTTTGATGATCATGTCATTGTAGACGCGTGACCCGAGCCGGGTGATGCGAAATCCCTTCAGTTGCTCCCGGGGAAGCGGCGGGATATTGACGTTCCACAGGCTGCCACGGGTCATTTCATGCTCGAGAATCTGCAAGGCGAGGTAACGGGAAATATCCACCGCCGCCTCGAGCGGGGCGGGATCCCAGGAAGCCAGCGAGAGCGCGATGGAGGGAATCCCCAGAATGCTTCCCTCGATGGCGGCCGCGACGGTTCCCGAGTAGGTCACATCCTCTCCCATGTTCGGTCCCCGGTTGATGCCGGAGACGAGAAGATCGGGACGTCTGTCGAGAATGCCCCACACGGCCAGAAGAACGCAGTCGGTCGGTGTTCCGGAGACGCCGAAGTGTTCTGTACCGTACTCGTTGATGCGGAGCGGTTTGTCGAGTGTGATGGCGTGGCTCGAGGCGCTCTGTTCAAGCTCGGGAGCAACGACGACGATTCTGCCGAGATCGGTGAGTGCGGTGGTGAGAGCCTGCAAGCCCTCGGCCCTGATACCATCATCGTTCGTAACGAGTATCAACCTGTCATCTCCACACATGCGTCTAACGTCCTGCTATCGTTCGTAACACGTATCAGAGCATCTTCTCCACGTACGGCGATAGTACCGTATCACAAAACAGTACCCGGGTATTGAACGAATCCGGACCCCCGGTCGGTTCCGGTCGGGAGAAATCATTTTACCAAAACAGGCTTCTGACGACCAGCCTGAAAAACCTGGCCGTGTCCCGGAGAGGATCGATCTTGCTCCGTTCATCCTTGTAGATAGTCCGGATGGGGACCGAGTCGATGATGGCCCCGCGCAATCCCGCCTTGATAAGGAGCTCGCTCTCAAGATCGAAATGGGCCGTTACGAAATCGAGCGTGCGGAGCAGCGATGTGCCGATGAGCCGGTACCCCGATTGGCTGTCCTCGATCGTACACCCCGTTCTGAGACTTATAACGCGGGAGGTGAAGCGGTTTGTCAGCAGCCTGACGAGCGGCATGCCCTCGGTGCGGGACATCCTGTTGCCGATGAGGATATCGACATGCGTTTTCCGGTACCGTTCGATAAAGACGGGAATCTCGTTCGGGTCATGCTGCCCGTCGGCGTCGAGCGTGAAGATCGCCTCGATTCCGGCTTCCAGTACCATCCACTGGAATCCCGTGCGGAGGGCGACACCTTTCCCTTTGTTTTCCCGATGAGCGATCACCCGTACACCGGCGTTTTCCGCCGTGACAGCGGTTCCGTCGGTCGACCCGTCATCGACGACAATGATCTGGTCCGCGGGAATGTATCGCTTCACTCCTTCGAGAACTCCACCGAGGTGACTCTCCTCATTGTATGCCGGTATCACCGCTCCGAACCGTTCTCCCATATCAATGCTCCGGCCAGAGATGATCGAAGGCGAACCATTGTTCGTAATGCATCCGTATGCTCCGTTCGATGCGCTGAAGACACCGTACGCCGATATCGGCGGGATCACCGGTCGATCCCGTAAGATCAATGGGTTCCTCGATACGCACTACGACCGAGCGGTCGTTCTCATAGTAGCACGATCCGGACAGCAGGGCCGCACCCGAACGCTTGGTCAGGATAATATGCCCGCCCGGGAGGATCACATCCCGCCCGAAAAACGGGAGCGAGATCCCCCTCCGTGAGAAATTCCTGTCAACGAGCAGAACGACCACCTCGCCCAGACGGAGTGCCGTGAGCAGGTGGGGGATGCATTCACCGATGGGATAATCGCGAATCCCCCAGGCCGAACGTCGCTTGCTGAAGAAATCCGTTA
>DATKWS010000036.1:0-10371 GCA_035529435.1 Patescibacteria group bacterium | reverse complement strand
GTGTGGCGGTATCCATCCTTGTGCTCCGTGAGCCGAACCGCCTGTTCCTCACCCTTCTGATCGACGATGTAGATCTCGTATTCACCGCTCCGGTCGGACAGGTAGGCGATCCTCTTGCCGTCCGGCGACCACGCGGCGTCCTTGTCCCGGGATCCCGAATCAACGGTGAGATTGCGTACCGGTCCATCCTCCTTCGGCACGGTGAAGATCTCTCCCCGGGCGGTGATCAGCGCCCGTTTGCCCGATGGAGAACAATCGATGCCGGTAATGTACTCGTCGACCTTCTTGATATAGGGACGAACCTCCGGCGCGTCGCTCCCGATCTCGACCGGCACCTGCCGGGTCTGCCGCGACGCGACATCGAGCAACCACAGCGTCCCGCCCAGTTCGTACACGATCCGCCCTCCACCCTCGCTCGGGCGCCTGACGTCGTACTCGGTATGGTTCGTGATCTCCGTGATCTCGCCGGTACCGGTGTTGTATGCGAATATATTCAATGTCCGTTCACGGTCGGAGCTGAAGTAGATGGTGTCACCGATCCACATCGGCATCCGATCGGTGCCGCGAAAATCGGTTATCTTCGTATCCTTCTGTTCCTTGAAATCGAACAGGTAAATCTCCTGGGCAGTGCCACCGCGGTATCGCTTCCACGTGCGATGCTCCCGCGCTCCCCTGTTGTATGCGATCTTCGAGCCGTCGGGCGAAAAACTACCCTGCGCCGCCTCGTGCATGGTCAGCTCCTCGAGTCCCGTGCCGTCCGGCGATATGAGGAACAACCGATGGAAGTACCGGAAACTGTGGCGGATCGAGCGAAACAGTATCTTGTTCTTCGTCGGATGCCACCCGACAACCTCGTCGGGCATGGGATGATAGGTGACACGGGTGATCTCGCCCCCGAGCACGTTCATCACGTACACATCGGTATTCCCGTCATATTCCCCCGTGAATGCGATCCATTCGCCGTCCGGCGAGAATTTCGGATACTGTTCCTCCCCGTCATGGATCGTGAGCCGGGTGGCCACGCCGCCATCCGCGGGAACGGTCCAGATGTCCTCGCCGTAGACGAACACGATCGTGTTGCCGTGGATATCGGGAAACCGCATGAGCGGCAGCTTCTCGACGGCGGGTGCCCCCACCGGCAGGCAAACGACGACCACGCCCAGGGTGATGGTTATCAATGCCAATACGCGAAATGCCGCCACTCCCCTCGCTCTCGAACCGACCATCATCAGACTCCTTTGCGAAAGAACCCGGTATCGAAAAAAAACGCCAGCATGCTCTTCTGATACGCACCACCCGGCACGTTGGTTTCGCGGCGCGTACCGGCACTCGGGCATCTTAGCAGAGCGGGGGGCGGGCGTCAATGATACCCCCGCCCCGCCCCCGGTTCCCACCGCCCCTGGTTCTCCCCCCCACGGGGCCGGATCCGTGAAACACCGGACGATTTGGGCAAACCCTGAAACATGCCTTGACTTTGTACCGTATTCCATACCAGAGTGTTGGGAGTAGTGTTGTACCATCAGGCAGGGGAGCCTCGACGCGATATGAACAGCGCTCGCGAGGACATCACGCATCCGGAATCGGTAAAGGAGATCAACCTGACGATTCCGATGATACCAGACATGGAGATCGCGGCGGGCAAAACCGCCGAGGCGGTGGCCGAAGTGATGAACCTCGACGAGGACAAGACCGCCGAGGTTTCGATGGCGCTCATCGAGGCATGTCTCAACTCGTTCGAGCATTCACACAGCGAGGACCGGAAAGTCTATATCACCTTCCGGGTCGAGGATTCAGAGCTGACGATCATACTGCGTGACAAGGGGAGTGGCTTCGATCCTGAAAGCGTGGAGAAGCCGGACCTCGAGCGGATGCTGCGTCCCGGTATCAGAAAGCGCGGCTGGGGACTCAAGCTGATGGAAAGCATGATGGATTCGCTGACGATCGAGTCGGGCCCCGGCGGAACCGTCGTTACGATGAAGAAAAAACGGTAGAGCCCTGAGGAGTGCTGTATGCTGGATTCCTTTACGGTAGATACACGCCGGGAAGGGCCCGTCTGGGTCTTCAGCACCCACGGATATATAAACAACGTCGGCGGGGAGACGATCGCAAAGCGGTTCGAAGAGGCGCACGCCGATGGCGGCTCAAAGTATCTCTTCGATCTCGGTGATTCCAAGATCATAAACTCGATCGGTGTCTCGTTCCTGATCGAGATTCTCGAGCGTATACTCGAGACGAACGGCACGATGGCGTTCTGCAACTGCGCCCCGATCATCGAGAAAACGTTCAAGATCATGGGGATCATGCAGTACGCCACGATCTATCCCACGGTAAAAGAGGCGCTTGCAGGCATGCGTGAAGCCGTGTAACGGACGAGTATTACAGGAAATGCTCCGGCTGGCGCCGCACCGGCGGACCGATACGATGAAATTCAATATGCATAGATTACCTCTCACGGCATTCTTTATAGTGCTCTGTTTTCCCTTCCCCCTCTTCGCCGCCGGCACAATCGAGGCAAACTACCGGTCAACGATGGAGGCGTACCGCGAGCAGGACTGGGAGCGGGCGGAGAGGCTCGCCAGGATCACCCTCCAGCAGATCGACTCACGGAACTGGAAGGATTGGTACTACACGGGCGGCAGGAGAACGCGGATGGCCTACTTCACGGGCGATCTCGTCTACATGACGACGAGCGAGGGTCAGCCCTGGGAAAGCAACAAGGTGGAAATCCACGATCCCCTCCGTAACAAGCTTGTCCGCGTTTACGATTTCGACCCATGGTTAATCTTCGGCAGCACACACACGCCGAACTATACCGTGACATTTCTCAGATGGTCCGAGTATATCGGGTACAAGATCGTCTGGTTCGAGAAGGGAAGTCCGGAGAACGAGCGGACGATTTTGCGGGACAGTATCGAAGAAGTCAACGCCACGAGAAAGGAAGACGACGATCTAATCGAACTGTATGAAAAGGGACCGCGCGGGTGGGTACTTTCCGTGTTCGAACCCGCTACGGGAAGCTTCAAGGAGGTACATCATTTCGAAACAATTGACATATCGAAAAGCGTCAGCGCACAGGCACATCTCATAAAGGACGCCGAATACTGGAAATTTCTCGACGGGAACAAGCTCTACGGCCTGAATGTCGGCACCTGGGGAAAGGAACTTCTCTTTACGCTCCCGTTCGAGATTTCCCCGTACGATGTCTTCACGAACACACGTTCCGAGAAGCTCGTCGCGGTGCGCGGCGACACACTGTATATAGTAACCAACGCAGGGGACAATGATTACGAAATCCGGACTATTCACCTCCCATACCCGCTCCATGTCAATCATTGGACCCAGAGGATCGCATCCGATGATTCCGGCCGCTGGTTCGCGCAGACCGATACCGACAGCCTCCGCATCTTCAGCCTGGACGGCGATTCCGCCCGGCTCGTTCGCAGCGCATCATCCTGCCTCGGCAGCACCTATCTCATACTCCCCGACCGGATCAACACATTCTGGAAGGGTGATACACTGGTTCATCACGGGGACGCCGGCTTGGAGTTGTTCAAGGGAGCCCGGCCGATCTACGACATCGACGCGGGGGATCTGCGGACGAATTATATAAAGGGGCTGGAGTATTTCCTCGTCTATCGTGCGCCCGGTGAATTTCTCGCCCTCGACATGCGCGATCTCCAGGTTGAATGGACCAAGACGTTCACCGTAACGAACCTTCAGGTACTCGCCGTGCTCGAGGACAGATACGTGCTGTTCGATCACATCGACGGCATGTCGTTACTCGACATCAAGACCGGAGAAGAGCTGCTGCAGGTCCCCCGTGTCGGGATCTTTGCGGCGGATTTGAACGCGGACGGGAACAGGATTCTCCTCGGCGGCGACGATTTTATCGGCGTGTTCGAGATCCCCAACCAGAGTAAACTGAGGGGAGATCTCATCGCCGTGTCGGGTCTGAGCAAGTGGGCGGCGGAAGACACGTCGGGCGCCCTCAAAGATGTGAGAACGGCGCTCTCGTCGAGCATGCGGCTGTCCAGCGGATTATCGGAGGACCTGCTCCAGATCCTGACCGACCTGAAGCTTCGGAAAGAATCCCTTCGGTTGATCGGCGACATGGCGATTCGAACAGACGATGAAACGTGGCGGAAGAGACTCGAGAACGAGGGAATGGAGTTTTTCATCGATCCGAAGATCTCCGAATATTACGCCATATTCAAACTGAATGAGGGAGTCATCGCCTTTCCCGCACTCATCTTCGCGTTCGGTGTGGCGAAAGGTGAGGACAGAACGCTCTACTGGTTCGAGGAGCCCCACTACCGGATCGAGAGGAGAGCGCTCCCCGTATGCGGATTCAGTGTCACGCAGGAGCACCTGTTCTTCTTCGAATACAAAATCGATGACTCCGGCGAGAACCTCATCTGGAGCCCCCTTCTCTTCACCGAATCGATCGACGGCATAAACCTCGGACCGCTCCTGACGACGAAGATCGAGGAGGATCCGGAAAACCAGAGGTACATCGAATATGCCATCGAGGTCCCCTCCAATTCGTACACACGGGATCGGGCCTTGACCGAGATCCGTGTCCGCTGGGGCGGTATCGGCGGCGACCAGAGCGAAATGTTCCCGAAATACACTGCGGGGATCGACCTGACGGGGAACGGCGCCAACTGGTACGATTCGATGCTCGTCGATCCCGTCAGGATCGGCAACAGATTCTTCGCGCACAGGATGTGGGGCAACCGCGTCATGATGATCGCCGAGGGTTCACAGGCCGATTCGATCGGCGTCGAGGTGGGAGATATAGTCGTCTCGTTCGGCGGCTACCCGATCAACAATGCAATGCAGGTCAATATCATAAAAACGTTCTTCCCCGACCGGCACCCGATGGAATTCACCGTCATCCGGAATGGCGGGCGCCTGAACTTCACCGTTCTGAACGGACGGATCGGTTACGAGAGCCTCCCCTGCAACAAGCTCATCGAGATCGATCCCGCTACCGGCGAGTACCTCGCCGAGATCGATCTTCCGCCCGGCTACGGCAATGAAGGTCTGAATTCGGCGGGTGAATTGCTGTATTCGCTGAAGGATACGCTGATGTTCTTCGATCCCCTCATGCAAAAACAGAAGAAGATAATCATCGAAGCCGTCGCGGAGCACCGGAGACATTGGCCCGTACCCGCGATGGACATCCTGATCATGTACAATAGGAACACCGAAGAAATGGTAGCCCTCGATATATCGAAAACCGCCGATGATGCGGACAGGGTTCTCTGGAAGGAGACCTTTGATAACGTTTACCGGCTGTTCGGGGCTTCGCGGTACCCCTATTCCGATTCCGAAAAGGATTTCCCCGTCCTCCTCCGGGACGGCACGCTTCTGCTTCTCGATACGGCCACCGGTTCGGTGATCGCGCGGGAGACGATCCCCTTCCGGGATTTCGGGCTCATTCCCCAGATATGGAACGGCATACTGTACGGTACCGCCGCCGGCAAGATATTCGGATGGAAGATCGATTACTACCATCCACCCTTCCCCTGGAAGTACGCCGGTTTCGGCGCGTCAGCCTTCGTCCCGCTCCTATTGGTGTCGATCCTCCTGAACCGGCATAGGATCGAAAAGCTCAAGGCCCGGCAGGCAGTCGAGCTGAAGAGGGCCGAGATCGACGCTGAAGTATCGGCGGCGCGGCGGCTCCAGGCTGGGCTCATACCGGTCGGTGCGCATGACCTCGGCGCGTTCCAGTTCGTCGGCAAGTTCATACCCGCATCCGAGGTCGCCGGCGACTACTTCGACTTCCGTCTCCTCGACGACGGCCGTCTCGTCGTCGTCATCGGAGACGTTTCGGGGCACGGTCTCCCCGCCGGGATACTCGTCTCGATGGCCAAGGCCTCACTGATGACTCTCAACCGCAACGGAGACACCGATCTCACACAGACCCTCGATTCGCTCAACGAGGTCGTGCGGAACGGCTCACCCGAGAAATCTATGTTCATGACGATCTGTTACCTGATCATCGATCCGGAGCGACAAAAGATCAGTTGCAGCGCGAACGGCCACCCGTTCCCGCTCATCGCCCGGCAGGACGGTAGTTGTTCGGAGATCGGCGTGAAAGGCGGATACCCGCTCGGTATCCGCGAGAAACAGATCTTCCAAGTCGTCGAGACGGACTTTCAGCCGGGGGACACGCTCCTCGTCTACACCGACGGGCTCCCCGAGCAGGTAGGCCCGGAGGGCGAACCGTGGGGATACGATAATTTTATCACAACGTTCTGCAACAACGTGGGGATCGCCGACCTGGAAGATCTGATCGACGGCATCTTTCAGAAAGCCCTGGCATACACCGGCGGGGGCGACGAAACGGAGGACGACATGGCGCTCGTCGCCATTCGATATAAATCCGGACAGCTCCGGGAGTGAACGATCAGCTCACGAATGAATACCCCACGCGACAACGAAGCCACATGCGACAGGCTCCTCTACTGCCTCTCGTCGCTGGCCGACATGGGCGAAACGATCGCCGGCGTACGCTCGATACGCCGTTCGTCGCGGGAGATCCTCCACATCGTGCTCGGAACGATGGGCGCATCGAAGGGCGCGCTGCTCACCCTCGATGGCGGCCGGTTCACCGTCACCGCCGCCCGGGGGATGAAAACAGGGTTCACGTTCACCGTGGAGAAGAAACTGGCGCGGGAACTCGATGAATCGGCCGAACGGCTCCTCCCCCGCTGGCGCCCCATCTTCCCCGGACGCCTGAAGCGACTCTGCGACCGGCGGCTCGGCGAGCTCGAGGTCGTGCTCGCCGCCCTTCTGCGGGCGCAAAGGCGAACGATCGGCCTTCTCGTTCTCTCGAAACGGTTCATGCATCAGGAGTACACCGACGAGGATCTCGGCATTCTCGACATTATCGGCCGTCACGTCTCCGTCGCCCTGTACAACTTCTCGCTCCGGCGGAAGGCCCAATCGGCCGCCTTCCAGCTCTCGCACAAGGTCCTCCAGCTCGAATCCCTCCACGACATCGGCCTCTCGGTCGCCTCCCTGAAACCGGAAGACGATCTTCTCCAGGAAGTCCTCTACGGATCGATCTCGCTCCTCGACGCCCGGACGGCGTTCTACCTGCACGCGGAGCGGAACACGCTCGAGATCGGCCCCCGGATCGGCCTCACGGAGGAACAGATCGACGCCTTTGTGGCGCGACCGACGTACAAGAAGAAGTTCCGCTCCGGCGCGTCGATGAGGCTCCGCGCGAGCCGGGCCGCGCGGCGCTCACTCGGCTCTCCGACCCTCCTTGCCGCGCCGGTCAGGACGGCGAAGCGCCTCTACGGCACGCTGGTCGTCGTCGGAAAGGAGCAGAAGGGAGGCGGTTCAGTTTTTACAAGCGACGACCAGAAGCTCCTCGAAGCGTTCGCCACGCAGGCCGCCGTGGCCCTCAGGAACCTCGAGATGCAGGCGGCGATCATCGAGAAGGAGCGACTCGCCGCCGAGCTCGAGACCGCCGTCGAGATTCAACGGCGTATCGTTCCCTCGCCGGAGGATCTCCCGACCGTCGAGGGCTTCGAGATACATGGATACAACTACCCGTGCCGGGAGGTCGGCGGCGATTACTTCGACGTCATACCGCTCGACAACGCCCGATTCGCATTCATCATCTGCGACGTGAGCGGGAAGGGACTCTCGGCGGCGCTGCTCGTCTCGACCCTCCAGGCCACCTTTCACTCCCTCCTCCAGAGCTCCCTGTCACTCGTCGAGATCGTCGAGCGTGCCAACCACCTCCTCATCCGAAACACGACGGCGGAGAAGTTCGCCACGGCATTCATTGGAATCGTCGACACGGCGACGGGTCTCGTGGAAACGATCAACGCGGGGCACAACGAACCGCTCCTCGTGCGCCAGGACGGCGCGATCGAGAAGCTCTACGCCGGCGGTCTCATCCTCGGGATGTTCGATTTCGCTTCCTACGAATCCCAGGAGATCGCGCTCGCCCCGGGTGACACGATATACCTCTACACCGACGGCATCAGCGAGGCCACCAATCCGGGCGGCGAGGAATTCGGCGACGGCCGGCTCGAGGAACTGGTCCGGTCACAGGCGCATCGCACCCCACCCGAGCTGCTCGGCGAGATCGAGCGGCGCGTCAGGGACTGGACGCACCACCCCCGTCCCATTGAAGGATTCCCTCACGACGACTTCACGCACCTGGCGATACGGAAGAAATAAAATTATTTGATTCACCGGGATATGCTTTATTTGGTCGCGCATAGTTTTAGCTCCCTCCCTGGAGTTCTTTTTATTCCGAGCTGCTATTCTCAATTTTGTCTTTAAGCTCCAGAATGTGGAGCTGTATCTCTTTCATTTCTTTGAGCATCTCTACACGATTGAATGCGTGTGATGATTCGAAAAAGGTAGATAACATAAGGCCGATTACAAATCTGGTGGGAGCTACAAGCTAGCCATACTTTACGGCAAGTTGTTTCACTCCAATTAACTAATTAATTCTAAACCAATTGGCCTTTTCTTACAATACGGAATTTTCCGTTCATTCCGAAGTCAGTTCCGCCTATTCGGCATGGGCGACTGACTAAAAGAATGACTAATGAAATGAGAGCGAGAAGGAGTACTATCATGAGCGACGAGAAAAAATCCCCTTCACTTGATATAATTCTTTCTATAGATAAGTGTAACAATAAGCCCTGCAGCAGTAAGGCTGTAACTAAAAGAATATATACTTCTTACGGTGATATACAAAAACTATTTCATAGGGTGTGCTGCAACAAATGGATCTGTCATAGATGCGGCATCATAAAAAAACAACAATTACACTCACTGATGCTTAGCGCTATCAAAGAGAACGATCTTACTCGCTTTCTTACTCTGCCTCTGAAACCAAATCCCAATGATGATATTGAAGCACAATGCAAATAGATCAAGAAATATTGGTCAAGGCTGCGTCAAGAATTTGCAAGAAAATACAAAGCTTCAATTCTATTCATCTGGATACTTGAACGTAAGAAGGATGGTATGCCGCACCTGCATATTTTTGTTGACCGATTTATACCTCAACGGTGGGTGTCACGAAAATGGAACAAGATAGGCGGAGGAAAGATTACTCATATACGAAAACTGAGAGAATCTGAGTTGTCCAATAGAGTTGATTATGTATTAAAGCATTTCAATACTTGGGACAGATATAATCTTCCTATCGGCACTCGGAGATATGGATCGTCCAAGGGTTTATTGAAAAAGCAGGATAGCATTTCATCCGACTGGGATTTCACATGCGGTACTATTGATGAGTTATATGAAAAATATCGTGAAGAAGTAGTCGAAGAAAAACGTGATGAATTTGAAAACTTAATATCATTCTCTATATTTGAAGGGCAAAACCTACAATAGTTCTCTGATCTTTGTATTTGAATATTGACTTCCATAACAATTTCGCATTTCCGCGCAGCAGGCCGTAAGAGCCGGCTGCGCGGTCGTATCCTACCGAAAACTCTCTTATTCTCTAAAACGTAGCTTTATAATTTCGCTTCAACATAGTATTCACCTTGATCTATTTGAGTATTATAATGCTTTTCTGTGTTTTTTTATCTTTCGTTCAATTTTGCCTTCGGATTTTTATTCCAGGAAGGCTCTGAGACGAACAAATAGGCGGCGTAGAGAGCTTCGATTGCATTTCTAGGGAGGAAGTATAGCTCGTCTATTTTTCATTCCTCAGATCGCTTAATTTTATCATCTTATTATTTCCTCAAAATAAATAATCGTCTATGAACTTGTTTCACTTTCCATTTTATCTTGTTTAGTCTTTTTGATGTCATATCCTCATGGAGCATGTTTTTAAATTACCCTCATGAACCATTAAGTCGATTTGATTTAAAAAAAATGAAACAAAGCAATATTTGTGAGCGCTTCAAAAAAAACTCAACGCTTCCATCCACCCCTTCTTGCCGATAGTGGCTCTGCCCGACTCAGAGAAAGACAATATCGAGCAATCATGATCTGGCATCAGCAACCCTCCTCATGAGGCTTACAAGCCCGGAATCCGTCGATATTACTGCCCAGAGCCCGTTTCCCGCATGCATCCCTCCCTCCCACCGCACCCGCATGGATCGGAGTGGTCGAAATAGCACACTTTCCCTCTTCCGTGCCATCCCGCGGAGAGCCGATTGAAGGTTTGCCAAAAATAGCATGTTCTGTTACAATAATCCGGCGATCTTAATTGTATTAGCGTAATGATATTAGCGATTAAGACGCTATAAGGGATCAATCACGAGCAATAATGGACACCGGTGCGGCTCATGTTGACAAGCAGTGAGAACTTTGCGATATACAAATTTCATACAATTTACCGATTAGTATTTTTTATTCTGCGGAATCTGC
>DATKWS010000035.1:0-19161 GCA_035529435.1 Patescibacteria group bacterium | reverse complement strand
CCGGGACAGTGTTCGAACCGTCTCGCCGTCGGCGTTCTTTATCTCGACCACGAGGGGCATCTGGCCGGGCAGGCTGTGCGTGGCGCAGCTGAAACACGGATCGAACAACCTGAAGGCCATCTCGACCATATTGAGCAGTCCTTGCGATATCTCCCCCGTGTCCCGGACGAATTTCTGCGCGGCCTTCTTGATAGCCATCGAAATCGGTGCATTGTTGTTGGTCGTTCCGACGATCATATTCGCCTTGGTGACGATACCGTTCTCGTCCGTCCAGTAGTGATGCGTCAGCGTTCCCCGCGGGGCCTCGATGATCCCGATACCCTCGCTCGGCGTCGTCGAGGGAATCACACGGACGTTCGGATCGAGTATCTCCTCGTCTTCAACGAGTTCCTTGAGCCGCTCGGCCGCATACAGGAGTTCGATGAGGCGGGCCCAGTGGTGCGCCAGAAGCTTGTGTACCGGCCTGCCGCCCAGCGTCTTGAAGAATTTCTCGTACTCCGCCTGTGCCTTCGGCGTGGCCATTCCCTCGGCGGCATTGAGACGCGCGAGTGGTGCGGCCTGGTAGATCGACGTCCCCATTCCCTCCTGGAACCCGTGCCATCCCCGCGCCTTCAGGTAGGGGTACTTGAGATAGGAATACGGTTCGACATGTTCGGCGATATGCTCGAGGTATTCGGGCTCGGTGTACTTGAGTATCTCGTTTCCCTCGGGATCGACGACACGCACCTTGCCGTTATAGAACGTGACATGGTTGTTTTCGTCGACCAGCCCCATGTAGTTGGTAACGAGCTCGTAGCCGTCGCCGAGTACGATATCGAGATAATCCTTGTTCTTCAAAACAACGTCCTCGAACAGCTTCAGGCTGAACTCGCCGAATTTCAACTGCTCGTCGGCCATCGGCCTTATCTTCTCCCATTCCTCTCGGCTGAGGGCCTTGGCGACGCCGCCGGGGATGTTCCATACCGGATGTGTCGCCCGGCCGCCGATTATGATCTGGATATCCTGTGATATCTTGCGCTGCCTGACCACCTCGCTCCCGATCTCGAGACCGACCTTGTTGATCACGCCGAGTATATTACGCTCTCCGGGAGGTGCATCGGGCCCGACGACGAAATCGGGCGCGCCCAGGGCATAGAAGTGCGCCGCATGGCTGTGAATGAAGTGCGCCATGTAATACAACTCGCGCAGCTTCTTCGCCGGTGAGGGAATCTCTACCTTGTATACTGCATCGACGGCCTTACCCGAGGCCATGTGGTGTGCGGCCGGTCAAACGCCGCAGATTCGCGGCACCACTCGCGGGATCTCCTCCACCGGAAGACCCTCGACGAACTTCTCGAATCCCCGGAGCTCGGGGATCTGGAGGTAGACGTTGTCCACCTCACCTTGTTCGTTCAGGAAGATCGTGATCTTCCCGTGGCCCTCGAGACGGGTGATGGGGTCGATTTCGATACGCTTCATACCTTTTTCCTCCTCAACATGGACGCGGCCAGACTGAAACGATGAAGCGTGCGCAGCGGATCTTCTATCGTGTCGATAATCGCGTCGATATCCTTCTGCTCTTTCGCGTCGAGCGAGGACGCGAGCGCGCTGAGCATCGCGAAACCCTGGTCTTTGACATCGTCGACCGGGCCGTAGCATCCCCTGCAGGGAACACCGGACTTGATACAGCGCGAACCGCACCCGGACCTCGTTACCGGTCCGAGGCAGATCAGACCCTGCTCGAGAAGGCATTTCTCGGGATCGGGAATAACTTCGTGAACGCGCTTGATGCCGGTGAGCTTTTTCTCTTCCTTGACGCGCGGGCATTGCTCGCAGAGCGCCCGGTCGCCCGCGCCGATAACGGACCCCTTCGGCGGGAGCATGCCGTCACGGACGAGAGTCAGAGCGGAGTATATCTGCAACGGTACCGGGGGGCATCCGGGTATGTAGTACTCGACATTGATAATCTGGTCGAGCGTCTTGACGGTGTTGTAAAAACGGGGCAGTTCGAGCTCGTATTCACCCTCGCTCCAGGCCTCCCGCGGAATGATACCTTCCTCGTTGATTGTCGATTCGGATTCGCGGTACACGCGGTTCAGAACATCCTCCCGCGTGTACATGTTCGCGAGCCCGGGGATGCCGCCTATGTGGGCGCATGCACCGAGCGCAACCATCACTTTCGATTTGCGGCGCAGCAGACGCGCGATCTCCTCGTTCTCGGAGTTCCTGATGGCACCGCTGAAGAATGAAGCATCGAGATAGTTGTCTTCGAGAGCACGAATCTTTTTGTATTTGAAATCCATCGCAAGGGGCCAGAGGAAGATGTCGGCCATATCGGCGATCTCGAGTATCTTCTCGTGGGTATCGAGTATCGCCACGTCGCAACCGCCGCACGCGGCTCCCCAGTAGATACCGAACTTAAGCTTCATTCACATCTCCAATGTCTTTGGTGGCCTCTTCTTCATGATTGACGACATCATCAATCAGGCTCTGCGCGATCGATTCCTTGATATCGAGAGGACCGAGCCTGCGGATCTGGTCGGTGAAATCGTCGACAACCTTCGCGAAACGCTCTCCCTCGGATGCAGCAACCCACTCGAGCCGTACGCGCTCGGGTTCGATGCCGTACTCGGGCAATACCCTCCGCAGGAGGCGGTACCGTCTCAGCGCCTTGTAATTTCCCTCCTGGTAATGACAGTCGCCCGGATGGCAACCGGCGATCAGCACGCCGTCCGCACCCTCGTACAGAGCCTTGATCACGAATGTCGGCTCCACCCTGCCGCTGCACATGACCCGTATGGAACGGACGTTAGCGGCGTATTTGACCCTGGAGGTTCCCGCGAGATCGGCACCGGTGTAGGAACACCAGTTGCAGAGAAAACCGACAATTGTGGGCTCGAACGTCATCTCGTCATCCTTCCATTGTTGTTCCCCGACCCGTCGTGCCGTCGCGGCGGCCGGTGCGTATCGCGACACCGTGTGAAAAAATCACACCGACAGGAGACCCTCGATCTCTGCGAATATCTGTTCATTGGCGAAATGCTTCGCCTTGATCGCGTTGCTCGGGCAGGCGGCCACGCACGTTCCACACCCCTTGCACAGCGCCTCGTTTATGACCGATACTCCCTTCTCCCTATCGAACGTGATCGCGAGGTACGGGCAGAGGTTATTGCAGATCCGGCAGCCGGAACATTTCTTCTCGTTGATCTCGGCAGTCGCCGATTCGATCTCGATCGTCCCCCTCGTGATCATCGACAGCACCGCACTGGAAGCGGCAGATGCCTGCGCGACGGTGTCCGGGATATCCTTCGGCGACTGGCATGCACCGGCGATGAACACCCCGTCGGTTGCGGTCGAAACCGGTCCGAGTTTTGGGTGCTTCTCGATGATGAAACCGTCCTTGCCGACGCTCACGTTGCACATAGTGGCGACTTCGGCGAGGCCCACCGAGGATTCGAGCCCGGTGCAGAGGACGACCATGTCGACCGGCACGCGCCGCACGACGCCCACGAGCGTATCCTCCACGCTGATGACGAGCTTCCCTTCCTCCACAACATTGACCGGCACGTTCGAGACCTCGGCGACCTTGCCCCGTACGAACCGGACATCCTCGCCGAGAAGGCGATCGTAGAACTCCTCGTACCCCTTGCCGAAACAGCGCATGTCGATGTAGAAGTCGAACACCTCGGCGTTCGTTTTTTCCTTGATCAGATGGGCGTATTTCAGTGCGTACATGCAGCAGACACGCGAGCAGTGCTCGTTGTAGTGCTTGTCCCTGCTGCCGACGCAGTGAACGATCCCGATCGACTTCGGCTCGCTGCCGTCCGCCATCAGGATAGCGCCGCTCGTCGATCCGGCGGCGCAGTTCATGATCTCGAAATCGAGGCTCGTCATGACGTTCGGCAGAGCGCCGTACCCGTACCGCTTGATCACGCGGGGATCGAATGTCCGGAATCCCGTCGCGATGATGATGTTGCCGACCTCGAATTCCTCGAACGTATCTTCCATGTCATACTTGATCGCCGTGCGCTCGCATACCGATTCGCACACGCGGCACTTCCCCTTCTGGAAGTAGAGGCACGTGCCGCTGTCTATCACCGGTACGGCCGGCACCGCCTGCATGAACGGCATGTATATCGAAGTCGTCGGTCCCAGCGACAGTTTCTCGTGTACGTTCCCCTTACGAGGAACCCGTGTTCCCGGGCACTTCTCCCAGCACATCCCGCAGCCGTTGCAGAGCTCGGGATCGACGTAGCGGGCCTTGTTCCGCACGCGAACGGTGAAGTTGCCGACGTAGCCGTTCACCTCGTCGAGCTCGGCATAGGTCATGAGTTTGATATTGGGGTGCTGACCGACCTGGACCATGCGCGGCGTGAGGATGCAGGCCGAGCAATCGAGCGTTGGGAAGGTCTTGTCGAACTTCGCCATGTGGCCGCCTATCGACGGCTCACGCTCTACGAGAACCACTTCCTTTCCGGCCTCGGCGAGATCGAGCGCCGCCTGTATCCCCGCGATGCCTCCCCCGATCACCAGAGTCCGGGGATTGATCGAGACTTCCCGCTTGGGAAGCGGTTCGAGGAACTTCGTCCGGCTCACCGCGGCGGCGATGAGCGCCTTCGCTTTGGCCGTCGAGTCGCCCATATCGACATGCACCCACGAACACTGTTCGCGGATATTCGCCATGGTAAAGAGATACGGGTTGACGCCGCAGCGCTCACAGACCTTTCTGAACGTGTTTTCATGCATGAGGGGCGAGCACGAAGCGACGACGACGCGATCGATCAGATCTCCCTCGATATCCTTCTGGATCATCGCCTGGCCGGGATCGGAACACATGAATTTGTAGTCGCGGACGAGTTCGACACCTGCCAGACCCTCGGCGAACCGTACGACCTCGTCGATATTGACCTTTCCCGCGATGTTCGTCCCGCAGTGACAAACGTACACACCAATACGCTCAGACATATCAAGCTCCCTTAAGTACGTCCTTCATCTGTTTGGTCATCTTGACGGCCAGACGGTGCAGTCCCAGCTCGCGCGGCGGGATGCCGAGCGAAAGGCCGATCAGTTGGGTAAAATAGATTACCGGTATGTTGAATTTCGTCCTGAACAATCCGTTCACCTTTGGTTGGTAAACGTCGAGATTCATCTGGCAGAGGGGGCACAGGGTTACGATGCAATGGGCATCCGCCCGTACCGCGTTGGCGAGCAGCTCCCTGCACAGCTTGAGCGCGAGCTTTTCCTGCGTTCCCATCAGAGAGGCACCGCAGCACTTCGCCTTCATCGGGTACTCCACACATGTCGCCCCGATCGCCTCGATCAGACGATCCATGCTCTCCGGTTCGTCCGGGTCATCGAATCCCTCCTCGGGCCGCACGATCTGGCACCCGTAGTAAGGCGCCACCCGGAGACCGGCGAGTTTTTTCGTCGCCAGCTCCGACAGGCGCTCGGGCCCCACGTCGTTCACGAAGACATCCAAGAGATGCCGGACCCGGATATTTCCGCTGTAACTGAGACCGCCCGCCTCGAGCGCCTTGCCGAGTTTCTTGCGGAGTTCGGGATATTCGGCGAAATAGTGGTTGGTCTTGTTCAGCACGAGGTAACACGCGCTGCAGGGCGTGACGACATCGCGATGGAACGGTTCCGCGAGAGCGAGGTTCCGTGCCGAGATCGCAAAACTCATCAGCTCCTTGACCGACATGTAGGCGGTTGCACCGCAGCAGTTCCAGTCCTGGAGTTCCTCGAGTTCCACACCGACCTTCGGTGCGACCACATTGATCGAATCCTGGTACAGGTTCGCCGTTGCACCGACGGAACAGCCTGGGTAGTACGTGTATTTCATTTAAATCTCCCCGAGCTCATCTACCTTTTTCAGTATCCTGCGTAACTGATCGAGATTTTTCATCCGGTGCGGTTTCAGGGGAAGCCGGCCGTTGGAGAAGAGCCTCCAGCCCTGCGGGATGAAATGGAACGCGTTGAACAGCTCGGCCTCCAGTATGTACCGTGTCATCAGTTCCGTTTCATGGTTGCGTCCGTATTTGTTCACCATCTTGACGAAATTCTTGGACAGCACCACGGCCTTTCTGCCCCTCGTCTTTCCCTCCTTGACGGCGAGCCGTTTCAGGGCATACATGACATCGGTGATCTTGATCTCCTTGGGACAGCGCACCGCACATGTGTAACACGATGCGCAGAACCATATCGTGTTCGAGCTCAGCACTTCGTCACGGAATCCTGCCCGGATCAACGAAAAGATCTTGCGCGGAGCATAATCCATGACGGATCCCACCGGGCAGGATCCGCTGCATGTGCCGCACTGTATGCATTTCTTGATTTCCTGCCCGCCCGGCAGGGCGTAGATCTCATCGAGAAAATCGTGATCGAGCGTCGATTCGTACACAACGTCTTTTTCTAACATGTGGATCGGTACCTCGTACGCTGGGGCACAGGGAATTTACTGACCATCTCGGATGTAAAGAGCTCGTGCATTTAGCCGTTCCATTGTACAGTTACTAACCATAAAGTCAACAATAATTAAATAAATATTCTGCTATATACGATGATAATAAATCCTTTAAATACAAGCAAGTTAACTTTATAAATAAATCTTACTACTAAGTAAAAATAATTTTTACAATGTCCGCCCGGCTCACCCGGACCGCACAATGCCCCGCGATATCGCCCCGTCCCCCCGAGACGCCGACGGATTCGAGTGAAAATCCTTTTGCCACATCTCGTTCATGACCGTATACTATCAGCAAACACTGTTGAACTGTACCTGTAAGAGGGGGGTCGCCACATGCGAATGAAGCGATTTTCAATGGTAACTCTCGTAATTATATGTGCATGTACCGCTCTCGTATCGTGCTCGGACAAGGCCGTGAAATACTACAACCTCGGTATCGAAGCGGCCGAGCGGGATGATCTCGACGGCGCGATCGCATACTGGCGAAAATCGCTCGATTACCGTCCCAACGATCCCGAAACACATTTCAACCTGGGAAACGCATACCTTCAGAAAAAACAGTACGGCGAGGCGGAGCACGAGTTTCGCAAGGCCCTGGCGCTCGAGATTGATGATCCGGAATCTCACTGGGGGTTGGGCACGAGCCTCGAGATGCAGGGCGAACTGATCGAGGCCAAGAAATCCTACGAACGAACCCTGAACCTGAAACCGAACTCGCTCGCAGCCCTTTTGGGCCTTGCTTCGTGCACGCTGAAGATGAACCAGGACAAATCAGCGGAAAACTATGCGACCAGGGCACTCCAGCTCGATCCGAGAAATCTCGAGGGAAATCTCTACCTCGCCGAAGCACTGTACCGTCTCGGCGATTACCAGAGCGCTTACGGGCAGCTTTTCTCCGCGAAAAAATACACTGAAAACGACCCCCGCTTGCTGATGCTCTTCGGAAAGGTCACCTATGCGAGACACATGTACACGGATGCGCTGGCGGCGTTGAACAATGCAAAATCCGCGGGCCTCTCGAGCGCCGAGGTCTTCCTCTTTCTCGGAAAAACCAATCTGGCGCTCGAAAAGCCCGCTGAGGCCGAGAAATATTTTCGCCTTTCCATCTTCAAGGATAAGGAGGGCGTTGAAGCCTGGAAGGGGCTCGGTGAAACATATATCAAAATGACGGACTGGAAGCAGGCCGAGGAGGCCCTGCTCAATGCAGCCAAATCGAATCCCGACGACCCCCTGACCAGGCTCAACCTGGGGTATATCTACCTGAACACCGGCAGGCACGAGGAAGCGGTGGCGACCCTGGAGAGTATCTTGACGGGCGAGGACCCACCGCCAAGGACCGCGTACTATCTGGGCCACGCCTACATCAGGGTCGGTGAAAACGAAAAAGCCGTTGATGCCTTCAATCGATTCATAAAAACGTGGGAAGGCGATCCCCGGCTGCTCGACGAGGTGCGCGAAATCCTGAACACGCTGGCCCGCTGATCACATTTTTTTCTCAGACCGGGCGACATCGGGATTGAAATAGAGCACGAGAAAGATACCGGCGATGATCAATCCGCCGCCGAGGATCTCCATCATCACAGGTGCCTCACCGAGTATCAGAAGCGCCAGAAGGCTCGCACCGACCGGCTCGCCCAGGATGCTGACCGTGACGATCGTGGCCTTCAGATGCCTGAGGGCCCAGTTGAACATCGAATGTCCGAACAGCTGGCACACAAGTGCCATGAGAAAACAGTACAGGTAGGTATGCAAGCCGTACCCCGCAACCGGCACTTCCATGACGAGCAGCACAATCACGAGAACAACCGCCGCGACGGAGTAAACGGGAAAGATATAGGCAAACAGGGATAGTCTCCCGCGCAGCCTGCTCCCCACCAGAAAATATCCGGCGACCGCGACCGATCCCAGAAGCGCAAGCACGTCGCCCCTCCACTTGCCCCCGCCGGCCAGCAGGTCGTTGCCGCCCAGCATCGCGCCGCCGGCGATGGCGAGCACCAGAGCCGCCCAAAAGGTGCGCGATACGCGCTCCTTGAATACAATCACCGTATAGAGGACGACAAAGAGCGGATTGGTCGTCACGAAAACGACACTGCTCGCCACATCGGTCAGGGAGAGTGACCAAATCCACATCATGAAATGAAGCGAGAGAAAAACACCCGCAAGGGTGATGAGCAGCGCATCCCTCCCCGTAAAGGCGGCGATTTCCTTCCGGCACCGCTTCGACCGAAGCGCCAGCGGGGCGAGCAGGACCGAGGCGAACACCATTCGCAGGGCGGCCACGAGTGGAGCGGGGGCGTCGGCCAGCCTAATCAGGATCGCGGCGAACGAGACCGCCACGATGCCGGCTGAAAGCCCGATGTAGGACTCGACTTCCCTCAACGCCAATCGGCACCTCCGCTGATTATCGATACGTCTGTAAATCCTATTGATCGGGGCATCAAATTCAAGTACATTTTCAAATCGTGACACCGGTCACTCCGGATATGACGGAACGACGTACCGATGTGTCCGGTGTCGTGGCGCGTGACAGGCGAGACGGCATGGTGGTGAAATCCCAGAATCAATCACCGGATCGTGAATCCAAGCGCGTTCTCGGTGATGAATGGCTGGACTGGCGGGAAGGCGGCGCGGAAACCGAGATCCGGGAGGGCAAGCGCACCTTTCTCTCGATCTCCCTTGCCATCCTGATCGGTCTCATTTCACTGATCTTTCTGCTCTGGTACCTGATCCTGCCGCGATTCGAACTCTACGGGGGATACTGGGCTGCGTTTCTCACCACCACGGTCGTCGTGATCGCCGTCTTCTTCGTAACCTGGTATGCGTTACTCCTCTTCGCCCTCTTTTCCCGGAACAGCTACCTCAACATCTGCCTCCGGAAGGGAACGAACCTCTTTTTCGCCCTTCTACCCCTTTCGATGAAGCTCGCCGGCCGCCTGGGCATCTCGCGGGACCGGGTCGGTCATTCATTCATCAGGGTGAGCAACCTGCTGGTGAAAAATGCCGAGGGTGACGGACAGGTACTCGCGCTCCTTCCCCGCTGCCTGACGGGGGAGCTGAAGGAGAAAGTGAAATCGATCTGCGCCGCGTATCCCGATGTCGTGGCATACACGGCGCCGGGGGGAACGGTGGCGCGGAAGATCATACGGGAAACGAAGCCGCGGGCGATCGTTGCCGTCGCGTGTGAGCGGGACCTCATCAGCGGCATCCAGGATATCGCTCCGAAAATACCGGTGATCGGCATACCGAACAGCAGACCCGAGGGACCGTGCAGGGAAACCAGGATCGATCTCGTCGAATTCCGGTCTGCATTAAAATTCTTCAGCGATAAATCCTGATCAAACTTCTGGCACACTTATTGTTATATACCGGATAACCTGACTCGCGGGGGACGACAACGGCCCTTTTTGACTGAAAATATACCAGTCGGTCACACTGTGAAGCGCCGTTTTGGTGTATCGCCCGTTTATAGGTTCAAGCAAAGAGGTAAGCGGCATGAATGATCATATTTCTTCGGATGAATTATCGAGTGGGCTGAAGCGCCGCATCATCGTCCTGATCGTTACGAGTACGATGGTCGTGGCGCTCACATTCGGCCTTTCGTTCTATTTTGCTCTCATCTCGAACGAAACGGCCGTGGCGAAACAGATGCCGGAGCTCGAGTCGCTCGCTGGTACCTTGAAGCGGATACTGCTCATCAATACACTCGCTTTCGCCGCCGTGATAATAGCTTCACTCTATGCCCTCTCGTCATTGATCACCGCCCGCATGTTCCACCCGCTCGAATCGATGATGAGGGATCTGCTCTCCATCGGCAAGGGAACACTCCCCCGGCAGCGGGAACCTATTCGAAAGGAACCATTTGCCGGTTTCGAAGAGCTGTTCGAAACGGTCCTCGCCACGCTGCAGGATCGCGAAGAGAGGGAGATCGAGGAGATACGCCAGTGCATTTCGATACTATCCAATGAAAATGACGCCTCCGGTGAAGCGGGAATCGAGGAAATCAAGCGCTCGCTGGTGAAGATGTTGCAGGAGAAAGGATCCTTTCTCGGTGTGAACGGGGAAGATATTCCCGGGGCGGAGGAGTCGACATCCGAGCACGATCCGCTTTTCATGCAGCCGGTGTGACGGTAGAAATGCCCGCATGCCTCGCAGATTGTTACAACGCCGGCGGGGTGATGGATTTCTACCGTTCGGGGCACCCCGACACCTTCATACCGTGCCGTCGTTGCGATAGAAGCGCTGCAATCGTGTCGATCAGGTCTTCCGTATTGAACGGCTTCGACATGAAGTAATCCGCGCGCGGCGGCTCGTCGAGATGCTCGCTGCCGGGGTCCCGCGCCGAGAGAATCATGATCGGCGTATCGCCGAAAAATTCCTGTTCCTTGAGAATATTGCAAACCCGATAGCCATCGATCACCGGGAGCATGAGATCGAGTATGATAAGGTCCGGATTTTCCTGCCACGCCTTTGCTATCGCTTCCTCCCCGTCGAAAGCGATGCTCACCTCGAATCCTTCATGCTCGAGCATGAACTGGATTATTCGTGCAAGATGCACCTCGTCATCGACGACCAAGATCTTTGCCGGCATGCGTTTCCCTCTCTGCTTACAGTAATTACCGGTACTCCATACCTACGCCCCACACCGGATAGTACGTGCTTCTCCTACACAAGAAAATTGCGTGCCACACGGTTCGCCGAGCCGCAGCCGCAATGAGCACGAAGACCTCGCCGCCGGCAGCGGCGCTGTTATCCGATACGGAAAAACGGAGTGGAGTCAATTTACCCCCTCGACAGGTTTAATCCACATATGGTATAATAAACTTGTAGCCAGTAGTCGATTAATTCGCTTTGCTACAAATCTAAATTAATTTTTACTCGTAACTATTTGGGGGTAAAAAAGATGGCTAGGGTTAAAGCAAATGCGTGGATCTTCATCATTGCCGTTGCGCTTCTTGTCTTCACCAGTTATGCAGCGTTTGGTGTGGCAGCGAACGTCAAGAAGTACGTTACCCCGATGGATGATGGTAACTACCTTGTAAAATTACAGGTTACCGCTTCCGGTGCCGGTATTTATGCAATGCAGCTCATCGACCCGCAGGCAGCGATCGTCGATGTATTTGCTCCAAAGGGATGGTGTGTCGTCACCGACGGTGGCGATTACCTGGCGCGTACCGGAAGCAAGCCGATCGAATCGGGAAAAACGGTCGAGTTTTTGATCTATTCGAAAACCGGTGAGATCCAGTACACCTTCAGTGTGTTCGGCACGATGGAGCAACTCGGCAAATCCGGTACGATCTAAGTTAGTGTGAATCGAGTTGTAAGCCCGGGGGGATCGCCGCACGTGAGGATGATTACCCCTGGGCTTGCTCTATTCGGAGCCCGCCGGTTCAGGTCGTCATATACTTTCCCACGTCCACGTCCCTGACGGGATTATCGATGATATCGGCAATGATGCTCCGCTCACCACCCAGCTTCGCTTCCTTCTCGTTGAGATCGTAAATAACCTCCCCTTTCACATCCAGTCCTTCCGCGTCCTTGAGAACACGCACGCGCGGCAGGTCTCCCCGCTTGTTATCGACATCGACGACGAGAACCATCTCACCCGTGGTGAGGCGCAGTATGCTCCCGATCGGGATGTTTCCCAGCACGTAGAGGAAAATATCGAGGTAACGCGGATGGAATTCCTTGCCTCGCAGGGTGACCATGAGCTTGATCGCCTCGTACGGACTGATCTGCTTGCGGTACGGACGCTTCGTGGTCAGCGCGTCGTAACTGTCGGCGATCCGCACTATGTGGCTCGCCTGCAACATTTGGTATCCATTCTTCGCGACGGGGTAGCCGCAGAAATCGTACCGCATGTGATGCTCGTAGGCGACACGCCGCGCCATATCCCCGACGCCCTCCTCCCGCAATATCTTTTCACCGTTTACCGGGTGCATCTTCATGTATTGCCATTCACGCGGTGTGAGCTTGCCCGTCTTGTGAACGATGCTGCACGGCACGTACACCTTTCCGATATCATGCATCAAGCCGGCGAGCGCGATCCCATCGATCTCCTGTTCCGAGCAGTTCGATTGCCGCGCGATCGCTGCGGCGATGACGGCCACGTTGACCGAATGCGAGAATGTGTAATCATCGTACGATCGTAGCGAGTTGAGCAGCAGGATCGCCGCGGGATTCTGGTTCTCGTTCTCGACGAGTTCCAGAATCTTGTTGCTCGCCTGCCGGCCCTGGGCCGATGTGAGCTTTTCGAGGTTTTGCAATACGCCGTCTACGATCCGGTGCATGGCGCTTTCCCGTTGCACCGCTCTCGGACGCTTTACGAACCTCTGCTCGATCGTCTTCTGCTCGCATGGTTTCTCGTCGGGCAGCTGCCCGGTCACGATCGAGCGACCGTGTGAAATGCGAATATTCCTGATCCGCGACCAGATCGAGGATATGTCGGCCGAGCGGTCATTCTTCGAGGCGACGACGAACAAGTCGGCCAGTGCCAGCATCTCGTCCTTCGATACACCGTTTTGAATCTGGATCTCCCCCACGGATAATTTTCTCAGCGTTTCGCGGAACAGATGCATCGGTCCGCTGTCCGTCCTGACAAGATCCATCTCGAAGTTAAGATAACAGATCCGGTCCGTGATCAATTTCAGCTCGACACGGTCCTTCTGCTGGAGAAAGGCCGTTACGGAGCCGTGCGTCACCTCGAGCATCGCCTTGATCGACGGATGCCCCGACGGAAAGAGCCTGCGCTGAAAGACCAGTTTGGCAAACGATGCGATGAAGTCCTTGAATTTCTTGTATTCGGTCGGAAGCGCTTCAAGAACAGTCGGCATTGCGTATATACCTCGTTTCCCGCTGTCCGGACACAGGTAACCGCTTTTTTATTTGCAAATTTCGTTCCTGCCACCCTGAAATGCGAAAAATGCCATAACCAACTGTCACGAAATGTATTGACCTTTCCGGGCCGGTTCGGTATCGTCAAGCCGGAATGGCACAATGCAGTATTTCCATCCGTGGACATGTTACATAACCTATGCATAAGTCCGATCGTGCTCTGTATCCTCCTCTGTGCCGGCTCGTGCTCGGTGGGTACCAAAAACTTCAGCGAGGATGATTTCATCGAACCGGCACCGCCCGAACGATCAGGGGATATCCTGCCCGAGATCGAGAAAGCCCAAAAACGGATTGCAAAGGATCCCGACAACGCCGAACTCCACCGGCGCCTTGCCATATACTACCGGCTCGTCGGAACGCCTCGCTCGCGGCTGCTCTCGCTGGAACAGATCGACAGGGCGATCGAGCTCGCGCCGGATGATCCGATCAACCATGTGGAACGGGGGCTCACGATGCTCGCCCGGAGATTTATCGGCGAGGCAGAGGTGTCCTTTCGAACCGCCCTCAGGCTCGACACCGACTGCTTTCATGCCTGGTATCACCTCGGCCGCATCAAAAAGGACGACTACCTGCGAACGACGTGTTTTCCCGACGATCTCGAGGCCGCGCTGCGTTATTTTCGAAAAGCGCATCTCCTCAAGCCCGACCACGTGGACACGCTCTTCAATCTCGCCTTCCTCCATATGTTCCGATCGATGTTCCGCACGGCGAGAATGTACGCCGAGAAGGCGCTCGAAATATCTCCGGACGATCCGAAACTGCACCGGCTGATCGGGACGATCGACCTCCAGCAGGGCAAGTTCAAGGAGGCGCAGGAGAGGTTCACGCTATCCCTCAAGATGATGGACGAGAAGGAAAGAACGGTTTACGAGGATGTGGCGTGCCTGTTGCCGCGTGAGCAACGCGAACTGTACGAGACGTACCCCGACGAGGAGAAGCTCGAATCCATCAGGAAGTTCTGGATAGAAAACGACCCGACACCCACAACGGAGCTGAATGAACGGTGGCTCGAGCACATCAAGCGTGTATTTTTCGCCGAGGAACTCCTCTCCAACGACCGGCTCGATCTCAAAGGTACCGACACGCATCGCGGAAAGGCCTTGATAAGCTTCGGGTTACCGCACAAGAAATACTATGATCTCGGCGCTCAGACCGACGGACCGATGCTTGTCTGGCATTACCAGTTCGGGGCCGATTCGTTGAATATCTTCTTTCAGGATGAGTTCCTGAATGGAAATTTCCACTTCCCGATCGAGAACCACTACTACGGCGAGATGTCGGCTTCCACCATGGAACGTTTCCCGCAGTGTTATGATTTTCCCATCGAATGCAGCGCGTTCACCGCCGCGGCCGGTACCGGGCAAATGCGCGGATTGAAGGGGAAGACGATAATCGGAATCACCGTTGCGATCCCTGATTCCCTCCTCTCGCGGCGGCGCGACCGGTGGGACGTGACATGGACACTCTTCGATTTCGATCTGCGCAGGGTGCAGGAGGATAGACGGTCCTTCAGGCCCGATACGCTGCTGTATGTCGAAAAACTGGGGAGCATCTATGGTATCTACGCCTTTGACATCGAGACACCGCCCTTCACCCTCGAGTCTTCCCTCGCGGTCGAACTGACCCAGGAGAACTGGAAACAACGGGCCGTCATCAAGCACCCCCTCATGATCAGGGACCTCTCCCGGAATTCGCTCGGTGTGAGCACGATCAATTTCACGCTTCCCGCACCGGATGGCTCATGCTCGGGAATGTACGATCCCTTTGCACTGCACCGCAGGGACGAGATGCTGTGTCTCGCGTACGAGATTTACAACCTCTCCATTGTCGAGAAACGTGCACGGTATCGCCTGATATACAGCATCAAGAAGGCGGAAGATGATAAATCGGGGATCAGGAAGACACTCGCCTGGGTTGCGGCGAGTGTGCAGGGCACACGCCCCGATGAGGCGCCGTACATTGTGAATTCCATCGAGCAGAGCGCCAATGAGAGTACGGTACGTGACAGGATTCAGATCGATATCAGCACGCTCGAGCCCCAGAGTTACGTGCTCTTCGTCACGGTCGAGGATCTGAACAGCGGAAAGAGCGTCGCCGAGGAACGCGCGTTCACGGTTACGGACTGAGCGGCACCGATATGCCGAAAAACGGGCCCGGAATATCCTTGCCGTCGGGTGCCGAATCTTTCTCCTCGTCGCCCGGATCGAGGAGGGTAATCACCATGTAGCCGACCATGGCCGCCACGATGGCGAAAATGGCGATCTCCTTGTAGAGATTCCCCCCCCTCTCCTCCTCCAGCTCTATATCGAATGTTTCAAGGGTGTCGGTGCCGTCGGCAGAAAAGCGGGCGGCCGTATCGATCGAGAAACCGGTATCGGCTCCAACCAGCCGTTCCAGGTGAAGTTCATGCTCGCCGCAATCGACAATCTCCTCGGACGATACCTGTTGCGCAGAAACGAACGTACCGATCAACAGCAGAACAATTATGCTCTTAGTCATGGGTGCCATATGCCCCGCCCCACTTCTCGTGCATCACGATCTCGTTTAATTCCTTACGGGATCTGAAGGTCTTCTCAGCCGCCGGGTAGCCAACCGGCGTGAGGGCCACGATTTTCACCTCCGCCGGCACCTCGAGGATTGTTCTCACCTCCTCCTCGACGAATGCCCCGATCCAGCACGTCCCGAGCCCCTCCGCCTCGGCGGCGAGCATCAGGTGCTCGACGGCGATCCCGATATCGACGGGAAGGCTGTTCCAGTACCCTCCCATTTTCTTATATGCATATTCTTCCTGCCCGCACGCAACTATTATTATGGGGGCCTGGGCTATGAACTCCTGGTTCTTGCAGGCCGGTACGAGTTTCTTTCTCGTTTCGGTGTCCGTGATCACGATGAATGTCCACGGCTGCCCGTTCTTGCCGGAGGGAGCGCGCCTCGCCGCATCGAGGATCCGTTCGAGCTTCTCCGCTTCCACCGGTGTGCTCTTGAACGCCCGCATACTGGTCCTCTGCTTGATCGCTTCATATACATTCATCGCTCACATCTCCCTTGCCCTGACGCCGAAGATCAACTGGTACAACCGCTCGAGCGCCGATCGCTTTTTCCCGTCGGAACAGCTCGGCAGCACGTACCGCAGGCCGGAATCAATCGTAATGAAGAAGGTCACGAGGAGCGCGAGGAAGATCAGGATGGCGGACTCCGGTACGGACTTGGGGTATATGAACACGTAGAAGAGAAGCGTGTCACCGACAACACACTGCACGGTCGTCTTGATCTTGCCCAGTCCGCTCGCCGGGATGAACTGGCCCGACCGCCTCCGCATCACCATTCGATAGACCGTGATCGACACTTCACGGAGGAGAATCATGGCGACGAGGAACGAGAACCAGCTCCACCGCACCCCGAAGCTCAACGCGATAAAAACAACCGCAACGAGAACCTTGTCTGCGAACGGATCGAGATGAGCGCCCAGTTTCGTCGATTGCCGGTACCGCCGTGCATACCAGCCATCGAAGTAATCGAGTACGGAGGCGAATATGCAGAGTGCCGCCGCGGTCGATCCGTGTGCACCGTGCTGGAACAGGAATCCGGCGGCGATGGCCATCAACATCCGAAGACAGGTCAGGATGTTGGGCACGGAAAGGTCTTTTCGCGATACCGTGATCATTCACCGCCCTCTTAGCGGGTCGCCTTGCCAGCCCCTCGTCCGATAGTGTATATTTACACGGGGCGTGCAATGCCATACTATAATAGTTACAGTGCATTATCCATTGTGGTTGTTCGGCCTGCAAGAAAAATATGTATGAACGCAGGGAATACCGCTTCTTCAAGGCTCGAAGCGATCGGCGCTCCTGGCTCGTGATCATTGCCGTCGCGATTTTATTTCATCTCGCGGTATTCCTATTCTTCAAACCGGAATATCTCACGATATTCAAAACGGACATGGTGGGAGACGAGGGCAGTTCGAGCCTCTACCTGGAGAACCGGCCGTTCTCGCTGATACCGCTTGCAGAGCCGTCGGAAACCCCGGCGGAACGAGTGAGTGTTCAAAAGAGCATTGAGCCTGATGCCGGGCCGGTCACGCTGGATGAACTGGGGGAACCCTCATCCGAAATACTCCCGCTCCCGAGAAGCTCCGGCGGGGGAAGCGCCGGGAGGGCCGGTTCGAGAAAGACCACCGTGGAGCCGAAGCCCCTCTATATCCCCTGGCCGAAGTACCCCGACGGAGTCGATGAAAGTATCGCGGGAACGGTGGAGCTGCTGCTCTTCGTCAACGAGCGGGGCGAGGTGGAGAATGTGAAGATAACGCAGCGTCTCCCCGACGAGAAACTCAATCAGACAGCCGCCTACGCAGCCCGCAAGATCCGGTTCACGCCGGGATTCGAAAAAGGCGTACCCACCGCCATGTGGGTACGCCTGACAATCGGATTTCAACCGCGATGATCGTTACCGGTACAGTGTTTTCAGGGCGCTCCAGCTCAACTCCTGGGTGCCGACCTGGCAATTGATGATATCGAGTATGCAGTGTCCCTCGATAAAATCATCGGCGTAATTGGCCGGATCCGGATTATTGTACGATCCGTTGAATGCGCCGCTCCCGCAGTACTTCGAGAAGTTTCCCGTTCCGTACTTCATCACCATGATCGTTCCCGAGTACGTTCCGAACACCTTTTCGTCGAGTTCGAGCGTGCCGTTTCCGTTCCAGTCGAGAATGGTGACGGCCCAGACAAGGGTGCCGCCCATTGTGCCGTTGATGGGGTGGCTGAGTTCCCATACGGGCTTCGTCGGCAGGCTTTTGCCATCGAAAATGGCAGTCCAGTTGGCGCCGGGACCCGCCGTGTAGATAAAATGGGTATTGAAGATATGATCCCAGCGGGCGGTGGGATTACTCGTCGGCGGCCAGGTGGAATCGTCGAGCTGCCACCACCAGGTCCCTCCTATAACGCGGGAGTCACCCGCAACGATGTCGTTCATGTACACGGGGGGGGAATCCATGACGAGGTTGCCGAATCCCTCGAAATCGAATTCGATGATCAGTGAATCGGGAAACTGCGCAAACGCGGTACACGGTATGAGCACCAGGACCGCTATCAGGAAGAGGAATGACTGTGACTTACCTTTCATCTATATCACACCCTTTCAGCTTCGTTATCTCAGTCCTTGTAGATTACCTTTAATCCGCTCCAGGTCTTCGATTCCACGCCGGTACTACAGCCCGAATCGGTGAGATACAATCTCCCTGAAGCCGATGTCGCTGACGGGATGTACAGTTCCTCTTCCCATTCGCCAACCGCGGTATCAAGTCCACCGGAAGCACTTCCCGGCCCGCAGAGCTGATTGAAACATCCGCCGCCAAAGTTGATATAGCACACGAAGGTCATGGCGATATCCTTGTTCGCACGCTCGTTGTCTTCCAGGATGCCGTTCCCGTTTATGTCCCTGATCGTCACGATAAAGCTACTGCAGAGTCCACCGAGGGTATCGCCCGCATCGGTGTAGAAACGCCAATCCGGCAATTGCTCACCGGATCCGAGCGGGGGGAAAGACCCGTCCCAACCCTCGCTCCCCTCTGTATCATCGTACGTGAAGTAGGTCGAAAAGATATATTCCCACCTCTCGTTGTTCGGTGTTCCGGGATTATCCGCAGGCCAGCCGGCGGCCATGTTGAGCCGCATCCAGAATGTTCCGGTCGCCAGTGTGCCCTGTATGATATTGCCGCTGAATATCGGTGTCGCGTCCATGAAGGACCCGTTGCCCAGCAGGGCGAATGTTTCCATCTGGAAACCTGCGTAAACGCTTGTCGAGGCAATCAACAGGGTGAACAACCC
>DATKWS010000034.1:0-3846 GCA_035529435.1 Patescibacteria group bacterium | reverse complement strand
CCTTGACGGCTCCATCCTCCATGTAGCCGTCGATATCTTCCCACACCCCAGCATCCTCATTGTACCACAGGACACGGAACTCTGTGGCGTCGGAGTCGATCATGCTCACGTCGAGGGACATGATGACTTCCTTGTTGAATTGGATTCCGTGAGGGCCGAGCCTGACTACGGCATAGGGGTACTGGGGCATCTCTATGGTGATTTCAGTATCCTCATTGACCGCGCCGGGAGGGAAGTAGAGGCTGTATATTCCATTCGTTACTACGCCTCCCTCTTCCGCTGACACAACCTGCGCGGCACTGGTGCTTGCTGATCCGTACACCGCCCTGTCCGAACCTTCGGAGGCGGGCAGAATTCGGACGAACTGGGGATTTTCGACACCGGGCATAGGAATGTTGTCCTGCGTGGGGGAAACAGGAGAGTTGGTCCCACAGCCCATTGCAGCCAGTACAGTGAGGAAGGTGATTGCGGTAAGGATCTTATTGGCTTTTGTTCGTCCTTTCATTCTACCCTACCTCCTCAGGTTTGGATCCCTTATTTCCTCTTGAACTCAGTCTGTCTTAAGGCAAGGGGGGTACCACGGGCCACAAAAGTGGCTTTTTAGTCTCCGTCGTTGGTCCCAAAAGGCAGGACTGAATGGGAACGGGGCGTCATGTGCAATTTGTAATGAGCTGTAATAGAATAAGTTGCCTGCGAGCATGCTTAAATGCCCGTACAATATTGACCGTGTAAATTTTTACAGGTGAGCGAAACCGGCGTGTCGGCGATTCGAACCGCTTTAGGGATTTTTTCGTAACGGAAAGGCGTTCGAGCCCGCAATCGGCATAAATATCCGTCTAACTATCATATTGTTCAGTGGATTGTACAAACTGGCTCATATTTGCCGTTTTTGAATTTTTTCTTTATTTCATCGGGAGCGATGCCGAGTTTTTTCATTTTGTACCGTAGAGTTCCTCTTCCTATCTCAAGAGTACGGGCTGCAAGGGCGATATTTCCACCGGCTCGCTCCAGCGCAGCGACTATCGTCCCCTTTTCGACCTCATCGAGCGATACCCCTTCAGGGGGTAAAATGACCCGTATTGTTCCCTGTTCTTTCTCGACATTGATGATCGATGACTCCTGTTTCTCGTCGATGGGAAGATCGTCCGGTCCGATCACGCCGGTGGTATTCAGGAGGACCGCCCTCTCTATAATATTTATAAGCTCCCGTACATTTCCCGGCCATGCATAGTTTTCGAGTGCGTGCATGGCCTCATTGGCCAGTTGGATGTCTCCCTTATTCAGGCGGGCTGCGTATCTTTGAACGTACGATTCAGCGATGGGGCGGATATCCTCGAGACGTTCGCGAAGGGGAGGCAGGTGTATCTCGACGACATTCAAGCGATAAAAAAGGTCCCCACGGAACCGTTTTTGTTCGATGTCGCTTTTCAAATTCCTGTTGGTGGCCGAGATGATCCGGACGTCCACCGGCAGGAACCGGGTACCGCTGATCCTCCGGATTACCCTCGAGTCGAGGAACTTGAGCAGTTTCGCCTGCAGTGAGTAATCGATCTCTCCGACCTCATCGAGAAATATCGTTCCTCCGTTGGCGCATTCGAAGAGCCCCATCTTCTGGTTCTTGGCGTCGGTAAAGGCGCCCTTCTCGTGACCGAAGAACTCGCTTTCGAGGAGGTTTCGGGGGATCGCCGCACAGTTCACCTCGATGAAGGGTCCGTCGCGCCTGCCGCCGGCTTCATGTATCGCCCGGGCCAGTGCTCCCTTACCGGTTCCGCATTCACCGGTGATCATTGTCGATGTGCAGTCGCTCATCGCGACCCGTTCGGCGAGATCCAACATCGCACGAATCTGCTCGCTGACGCCGATGATCTCGTCGAAGCCGTGCGGTTTGCGGAGTCTTCTGTTCAATGCATCCATTCTCCTGCGCTTGCCCACCCCCTCGGCGACGCGAACAAAAATCCGCGAGAGATCTGCAAATTGATACGGTTTGTAGAGGATATGCCTGGCCCCCACGTCGAGGGCCAGCCGGTCACCGGCCGAGAAACTCCGGGGCAGCAGGAGTATCAATTGCGTTTGCGCATTCTGTTCGTGCCACTGGCGAAAGCGCGAGATCCAGGGTCCGCAATCGTCATCGGCCCATTCGGGCGGGACGGATATAATAGCGAGCGGTACATCATCGTTATCATTGAAGGCACAGAGGTCATCGATGGTGTTGAATACCGCCGTATTCCAGCCCGCCTCCTCGCAATCCCGCGCCAGTGCTTCACGCGATTGTCTATCGCAGTCTATGAGATACAGTTTGAGTGACATCGCTTTTTATTAGTAATACAGTTACTCCAAATGTATTGTACTACTGGCTGATAATTAATGTTGTGCAAGATATATGCCTCGGCTCGACCGCACCGGCCCCTTTCGATGACCGGGAGTGTTTGAACGGAAGGCGGGTATTTGGTATCTTGCAGCAGGACATCTGGGTCGGCGGGCGGACGTTGATCTGGCGGCGTTGTCCGGACGGTGTACTGTATGGCCGGAGCTCAGAAAGTCCGGGCAGGGGATTATTTGAAGTAGTGAGGTGGCAATGAGAAAAGAGCAATTGGGAGCAGGTACGGTGTTTGGATCGCGTATCGCGGCGATGACGGCGATTGCCCTGCTGATTCTCGCGGGAGGGTGCAGCGACGATGCAGGACAATTATCCAGCGATCCACCGGTCCTCGAAGCGGTGACGCCCAATTACGCCGGTATGGGGGATACCGTCACGGTGACCGGTGAGAATTTCAGCGCCGATCCCGCCATGAGCCGGCTCGCCTTTTCCCCGACGGCTTTTTCGTCATCGGGGGACAGCCGGTACGCATCGCCGATATCGGCATCTTCCAGCCGGTTGAAAGGTGTCGTTCCCGATGGCGCGTTCGCCAGTGCGATGCGTGTCGAAAGCCTCGATCCCAAGGTGGGTATCAGTCCCCTGGGGTATCTTCCGCCGCCGTTTCCCTCGAATGAAGCGCAGTTCCGGGTCAGGCTTCAGCCGGGGGATGTGGGCAAGGCATTCTACGCCTCGACATACTATGAATTCACCCTCATGTCAGATGCTGACAGCGAGGACTATCTTTTTATCTTGTTCAACAGCGCGGCGCCTCCATCGCGCACCACGAACTACTGGTACAGTATGGACGCTGAGGAGACACTTGATTATACAACGGATACCGGGTCGACGGTGGGAGGTGCACAGGCATTGGTGGAAACGGTTCGCACCGGCGATCCTCTGCGCGATCCGGCGCTGCGCGCCAACAGCGGTGTGCGGTATAGCACCTTCCAGAGGCGTATGCGCGAGGAAGTCCGTGACCTTCTCGAGGCGCACTCGCGCGAGTTCGGCTCCGCGGGACGCGAATCGCCCGCCGGCACGGATTTCGCGGGCCCGCGCGAACCTGCCCAGACCGTCACGTTCGATGTCATCGTCGATCCCGCCGGAAGCGTGATCGATCCCACCAATTACACCACGGTCACGGCCAGCCTGAAATTCAACGGGACGCATACACTGCTGTACGTCGATCAGTCCACCCACACGAGCTGCATCACCGATCAGGAGGTGGTGGACCTCGGGCGCAGCTTCGACGAGCAGATCTATACGAACAACCATAACTATTTCGGTTCGGAATCGGATTTGAACGCCGATGGCAAGGTGGCGATCCTGCTTACGCCGGTGGTGAACGAGATGACCACACCGGGCACCGCGACGACGCAGGGATTCATATCGGGATTCTTCAATCCCGTCGATCTACTGTCTTCCTACGTTGATCCGGCGGTGACCAATGGGATGGAGATCTTCTACGCGCTGGTTCCGGATCCGACGAATCA
>DATKWS010000033.1:0-10938 GCA_035529435.1 Patescibacteria group bacterium | reverse complement strand
AGGGTTCGACAGGATCACATCGCCCTTGAAGGAGAACAGCAGCACCAGGGTGGTAAGAAGCGCAATAATGGTGACAGGTGTCAGAATATGGAGAAATTTCTCTTTGAACCAGGCCTCACCCTTGGTGGCGATGATCCGCTTTCGTGAAAAGTATCCGGCCAACAGAGGCAACGCTACATATATGCCGATCGATAGCAAGAGCGCCTGCCATGGCACCGGAAGCCTCCCCACGCCCAGCAGGAATCCACCGAGCACACCATAGAGAACGAGCATCGTCAGCGAATTGATTGCGACCATGACCAGCGTGTGCCCGTCGTTGCCCCTCGCCAGGTATCCCCAGACGAGAACCATCGCCGTGCACGGGGCGATGCCGAGCAGAATGCAGCCTGCGAGATAGCTGCGCCATAACGGCACTTCCAGCATCTTGATGCCTTCCCTCATGATCACCGTCCCCGCTCCATACGTAGCCTCGACGGGAAGATCCAGCCCAAACGGCATCTTCACGTAATCGACGGCATCGGCACCGATAAAGCTTCTGAAGAGCACACCGAGGAAGAGGAGCGCGATGGCATACATCGTAAAGGGCTTCACCGCCCAGTTGACAAACAGTGTCAGGCCGACCGGCTTCGCGCTTTTGCCCGCCTTCAATACATCGGCAAAGTCGATCTTGACCATGATAGGGAACATCATGAAAAAAAGGCACACGGCTATAGGAATGGAAACGACCGGCGCGTCGTTTACATAAATGGCCAGTCCATCAAGAAAAGTGGTGACTCCCGGTGCAAGTTTGCCGAGCGCGATGCCGATAACGATGCAGAGTCCGATCCAGACGGTCAAATACTTCTCAAAAAAACTCAATCCTCTGGTTTGTTCGTCGATGCATGCTTCGGCATGCATGGATCGTTCTCCCTTCTTTCCGATTGCGGGCTTTATGCCATTCTATGGCATAGTTCTTCCGGATCGATTTTGAGAATCTCCCTCAAGCGTTTACGATCCTCATTAATTTCGGGACATTTGCTCAGGCTCTTGGACACCCACGCCACGGCTTCCTTCGCCGCCGCAGGGGCATTCTCGCCGTCGATACGGTAATAATTCCAACGTCCCTGTTTCCTGCATTCAACCAGGCGCCCATTTTTTAAAATCGACATGTGCTTCGAAACCGTGGACGGTGCAAGATCGAGTAGCGCGATAATCTGGCAGACACATAGCTCTCTGCCTCGCAGTGCAAGCAGGGCACGGACCCTGTTTTTATCAGCCAGTGCTTTTGCAATTAACATGAAATCATGCATGGATACACCCTCCTACGAGTTCCAGTGTTCTTTTTGCCTTTTGCGCACCGCGCGGATCGTGGGTGACCATCACTATTGTATGACCTTCACGGTTGATTTCATCGAGAAAGTTCAATATTTGCAGACTCGTATCCGGGTCGAGATTGCCGGTGGGCTCATCCGCCAGAATTATCGCCGGCTCGTTCGCAATCATACGGGCCACGGCTACACGCTGCTGTTGCCCGACACTCAACTCTTGGGGTTTGTGATGGATCCTGTCACCCAACCCGACACGTTCGAGTAAAGTCGTGGCTCTCCGTTTCTGATCTTCTTCATTCATGCCAGCCAGAAAGAGCGGAAGCTGAACGTTTTCCAGTGCCGTGAGATACGGCACCAGGTTGAAAGTCTGAAAGAGAAAACCAATTTTTTCCCTTCTCAGTCGAGCCCGTTCTTCCGATTTGAGATTGTACAATGACTGTTCACCAAGAAATATCTGTCCTTTCGTCGGCGACAGCATTCCGCCGAGGACGAGAAGAAGCGTGCTTTTTCCGCTCCCGCTGGGACCCACCACCGCGACAAAATCGCCTTCCGGAATATCGAGGGTGGCCTCCCGAAGCGCATTGACGACCTTATTCCTGTGGTTGTAAGTCTTGCTGACCGCTTTCATCCTGAGCATATATCAAATCTCCTGGAGGGTTGTACAAGGATCGAGCTTGGAAGCGCTTCTGGCCGGGAAATAACTGGCGATAAATGCAACGGCCACGGAGATACCGGTTGCCCATACCAATAGAATCGGCAGCGGCATGATCGGGACTCCGGCGAGTCTGGGACCGAGTGTCACTGCGAGAACGGTGCCCAGCAGATATCCGCCGATTCCACCGGTGAATCCAAGTATCAGCGCCTTCAATAAAAATATTTTCAGGATCAGTGAAAAGCCCGCTCCCAGCGCCATAAGGGTGCCGATTTCCCGCCTCCGTTCGAATACATTCGCGTACATGTAATTCGCGATACTCGCCCCGCCGACCAGAACGATTATTATCAGAAAGATCATGGACAGGCACGACATCAAGCGGTTCGTCTTAATTTGCGTATCCACGACCTGGGTGATCGTGACAACTTTGGCTTCGGGAAGGAGCTTGTTTATCTTCTGCACCAGACCTTTTGATATCTGACTACAGCAGCCTACTATCTCGATTGCATTGACGACGGAACCTTTTCCGGTCATTTTCTGAACCGTGTGCAGGTGCGCGAATATTCGCGAGTCGTCTACCGTTCCTGTTTGGGGAAGGATTGCAATGACAGAAAACTGCTTGCCCATGAGTTGAAGGTTGTCGTTCTCCTTTATACCCGATGTCGCCGCAACATCAGCTCCAAGAAGGACTTCATCATATCCCAATGTCTCTATGATCCTCTTTCGCGCCTGCGCCTCTTTTTGCGCCTGGTCGTTTCCGAGCGGAACATCCACGACGATCCCGCACCCCTCGGGCCGCGAGAATATACCGGCCCCCTGCCACATGGTTTTGGCCTGGAACTCTTGCTTTGGCAATATACCCGTCAATGTATAGTTCCTGTCCCCGACCGCCACCGCCACGGACAATTTCGGCGACAGATTATCAAGTCCCTGTAGATCGGACATTATCAACCGGTCGACATATTCCTCCGGGAAGTCTTCATCCTGCATGTCCGCGCTATAGTAGTCCTGCACCGAGGCCGACTTGGGCAGGATCAAAATGTTTGCACCCAAAGCATCCAGTTGCCCGGCCACCGCCTTCTCGGAATAGAAGGTGATGTTCTTGATAGAGATAATTGCCGTAATACCAAGAAAGATTGCGATGAAACTGGTAATCAATTGTTTTTTTCGCTCAAAGATTTCCCGGCGGACGAGTGTTCTTATTCGCACGTCATCGCTCCTATTTTTTCGGACCACAACCGCTCGGGCCACATCCCGATCCACAACTGGACATTACGGCAAGAAGCATTTTCTCGAGTTGGGCCTTGTCTGTTGCTCCATTGTACGTTCCGATGACCCTCCCGGGGGGCGCCAGGAATACCGTCAGGGCTTCATCAATTCCAGGATTGATTTTAAGCTTTTCGAGAAATTCCCCTTCGGCTTCCACGGCCGGATCGACTGTAATTATCTCGGTGGCCTGCGCGAAACGCGCGTCGGCCTTGAAATTCATGACACCCCGCATAGCAGCATCGTTCTGCTTCGTTTTATCGTTTTGAACACACAAGAACACGAGTTTACGTTCTTGCAAAGCTTTCAAACATCTTTCGGTGCAGGGGCTGACAATGGCTTCCGCAAGTTGCTTTTCCTCTAGCTTACTGGGAAATGCTCCTGTAATGGCACCATTCGGAGCGACCACCATGGCGATGGGCATTGGAGCCCGGCCGAGTCCGAACTTATCCACAATCCCCTTTTCTGACGGTTCGGTTATGTCGATTGTGACCGAGTCGGCCTTCCCGGCGACAGTGCTCATTGCCGCATCAAAAACACCCTTCATCACCCGGGTCTGTTCATCTTCTACCCTATAGAAATATGCAAAAAGGTACTTATTCGTTTCGGCGGCCCTCTTAATGGCCGTCAGGCCCCTGCCGGCGGCCGGATTCTTCACGCTGCTCGCCGGTGGCTCATTGCCGGCAGGTTCGGCCATGGTCTCCTGGGATGTCGTTCCTGACGATCCGGCATGCGCGGCCGGAGTTTTATGCCTCATCGAGGCGGCAATGAAAAAAGCGGCTACGCTTATCATGACAACTACTACGACCACGATCACTTTTCTGTTCATTACCATGATTCTCCTCTACAGTATTCCTCGGTTGATAAATGATTTAACGGTTGAATGCTCCTGGGCGTATGAAAAGGCTTGCTGGATTCGCACAGTCAGTGGCCTGTAAAAACAGAAAATTAATGACGAATCATATTCTAATATAATTCGTCATATGGCGAATTATAAAACAGTTGGTGTTTTTTGTCAAGTTGAATATCAAGCTCGGATTAGAAAGCAGATGTAATCGAGTGGACAGCTACTTCCCTCACCGCCGCAGCGCAGCCTTGGTGAGCATATGCTCGGGGATCTCGGCATCGAAATCGATCGATTCGATGATGTACTCGGTTCCCTCGCCGCGTGCCAGCATATCCTTGAAGACCATCCGCTTCGGGTACCAGCGGCCGCCGGTCTCGAAAACCTCGGTGATGCGCGTGGTCTTGAGGAGCCTGCCGCTCTTCGCCTTGCGTTCCTCCCGGAGCGGCAGCCAGCGTTCCGCGTCGACCCAGACGGTGCGGGCGTGATAGGCGACATCCTCCGCCTTCGCCGTCATGTCGACCCGCCAGCAGGGGCGGCCGTCGATCTCCTCGCCGCCGGCCACCTCGGCGTCGTATTTCTCCACGAGGTTGTGGTTCTCCGTGAGGTCCTCGTACGACAGATCCGATCCCATGACCGACTGGCGCAGCAGGTGCCCCGAAATGGCGATGATCCGGTCGTTCGGCTCCGGCGTGTATGTCCAGAGCTTGTCCTCGAGGCGCAGCATCTTCTTGCCCCGTTCGCGCGGCGGGGAGAGATACTCGACGAAGGCCCGGTCCGTTCCCTTCTTCCAGGTCCTCGATGTGATCGTGCGTGTCCCGCTCCTCCCGTGCACGATCATCGTGTTGGTGCTGACCGCCCGGTCGACCATCAGGTTCTCGTCGATCCGTTCGAGTATCTCCTCGCCGGTCGGCGGGACGCCCATGCCGGGCGGGCCGACCCGCGCGCTGTCGGGCTCCGATCCGCCGGCGATGCCCGGTGCCAGCATGGCGAGCAGTATCACGGGTATGAATCGTTTCATGCTTCCAGCTCCTTGAACAGCTGTGCCGTCTGACGCCTGAATATTCCGATGCCCGAGGCGGCGCGGCCGAGAAAGGTCCCCGCCAGCCCCGGCACGAAACCGATGTAGTAGGCGAGGGGATCGATCTTCGCACGTATGATATTCGCGATGAGTATCGTCGATTCCTTCATCATTCCCGATATGTCGAGCCCCACCTCCTGGAGGTAGTACGAGACGGCGAGGCCGGCGGCCGTTCCCGTGATCGATCCCAGAATCCCGATGAGGAACGATTCCCACAGCAGCGACCGGTAGACGTGTCCCTTCGATTCACCGATCGCGAGGCGCACGCCGATCTCGCCGTACCGCCGTATCCCCGACATGAGCCCCGCGTTCCAGAGAACGATCGACATCACGAAGAAGAAGATGAACAGGATGACGGAGATCCTGAACCGGGCGAGATCGAGGTACTCGCCGAGGCCGTTCTGATCGCGCAGCGTCACCATGACGGGGGAGAAGTCATCGAGGGGCTGTTCGACGCCCCTGTTGAACGAATCGGCGATCCGGTCGGCCGCGCGCTCGTCGTATACGAGGTTGGGGAAGAATCCGAGAATCTCACCGGCGCCGTCCGGCATGTCGAGCGCGTATTGGATATCCGCTATATCGGCAATGACGGTGTTCCGGTCGAGGGCGCCGATGCCGAAACGGAGCGTTCCCGCAATCGTGAAGTTCTGCACCGCCATGCTTCCGTAGGATGTCGCGCTGATCAGGGTGGCGGTTTCGCCGATTCCGGCGCCGAGGTTCGAGGCGAATTCCTCGCTCACGAGAATCTCTCCCGGACTCTCCGGCAGGCGGCCGCGCACGAGCGCCCCGCCGAGCTGGAGCCGCTCCGCCTCCTTCGATCCGGCGCCGAGGAGATCGACGGCGATGCCGAATGTCGGCCCCTGTGCCCGTGTTTCGCCGCTCTCGTCGGGGATGTCGAGGAGACCGGCGATCTTGATCCGCGGCGTCCACTCCATGCCGGGATAGTCCCGCTCGAGGGCGGGGAGCATCCCGTCGATGCCGGCGAGCGCCAGGTCGTTGGGGAGCTGCGTGGCGATTTCGCGGTAGCCCCGCGTCACGATCTTGACGTGTCCCGTATCGAGCCGGGCGTTGCTCCTGACCGCCTCATCCATGAAGCCGTGCATGAAGCAATACATCACGATCGAGGTCGCCACCCCAACCGTGACGATCAGCACGGGAAAGAGGCTCCGGTTCCGGTCCCTCAGCAGCCCTTTCAGCAGAAACTTCGTCATGACCGCTTCCCCCTCAATGCTTCGGTGGGTTTCAGCCGCGCTATCTTCGTGGCGGGGAGATAGCTGACGACGGTGATGGCGATGAGAACCAGCACCGTTGTCCCCAGTACCAGGCGGAATCCGTAATGGGGGTACAGCACCTCCGGAACGGCCACTCCCGTGCTTGCCGCCATCTCCGGCATGGAAAGTCCCGATCTCAGCGTCAGGGCGAGTATCGGGATCCCGTACACCGCGCCGATGGCGAGTGCGAAGAGGCCGTGGAGCGCCCCCTCGAACGTGAAGAGGACGATTACCCTGATCCGTTCCATGCCGAGGGCCATCAACGTGCCGATCTCCTTGCGGCGGCGCCAGATCGAGAGCACCTGCGTGTCGAATATCGCCAGCAGCCCCATGAGGAGCAGCAGGCCGTAGAGAATATTTATGCTGGCCGATTTCATCTTGACCAGCTCCCGGATATCGCTGAGGAGGTAATCGGGAGTGCGGTGGATCCAGTCCGTTCCACCGTCGGGCGCATCGCGCAGGCCCTTGCGCAGGACGACGAGGGTCGCTTCCTCCGGCGCCTGGAGCATCCCGCGCAGCCTTTGGATCGGTATCCAGATCTGACCCTGATCGACGGACGGAACGGTCGTATGCATGATCTGGGCGATCCGTATGTCGTCGGCGTCGAAGGTGCCGTTCACATCGCGCCACCGGACCGTGACGTAGTCACCGATCGCGAGCTTCGTCTGCTCGGCCGTCTGCGCGCCGATGAGCGCCGGGATGGCGTCCGTCTCCGCTCCGGCCAGTGCGCCGGTGGGGAGGTTGAGCACGTCCTGTTCCGGATCGATTCCCTTCAGGAGCACCGACCGCACGCGCCCCTCCGGGTATATCGCTCCGGTCGTGACGAGGATGGGTGTCGCGTCCCCCCTCTCGACGAGACCGGCGAGCGCGGGGGAGAGGAGCGCATGACTGTCCTCGAGTGTCAGCGGGTCGTACGGGTCGTACATCCGGTGCCAGTACTGCCCGCCGCCCACCTCGGCGTCCGTCTTGGCGCTCATCGCGTACCGGTTCATTCCCTCGATGAATCCCTGCGTCCATATGATCACGACGAAGGCGAGCGAGAGCACGAAGACATTGAGCCAGGTCCGCAGTCCCGCCCCGATCAGGTTCCGAAATGCCAGCTTGATGATCATCATCACACGGCCCCCCACTGCGGGGTGACCGCCTCGTCGGCGGCGACCTTCCCGTCGTTCAGCGTGATCCTGCGCCTGAGGTACCCGATCACCTTGGCGTCGTGCGTCGCGAAGATGAAGGTGGCGCCGAGCTCCCCGTTCAGTGTCGCCATCATCCTCAGAATATTGTGCGAATTCTCGGCGTCGAGGTTCGCCGTGGGTTCATCCGCCAGTACGATCTCGGGACGCTTCACCATCGCGCGGGCCACCGCGACGCGCTGGCTCTCGCCGCCGGAGAGCTGCGCGGGACGCGATTTGATCTTGTCCATGAGGCCGACCCATTCGAGCGCCCGGTGAACCGCTTCCTTCCGTTCGTCCGCTCCCATGCCGAGCAGCAGCAGCGGGAACTCGACGTTCTCGTACACGGTGTAAACGGGGAGGAGGTTGTACGTCTGGAAGATGAACCCGATATGTTCGTTGCGGAGCCGTGCCGATTCGCGGTGGCTGAGCCCGCCGGTGCTCTTTCCGATGACGATCGCCTCGCCGGCGGTGGGTTGGTCGAGCGCCCCGACGATGTTGAGCAGGGTGGTCTTGCCCGAGCCGCTCGGACCGACGAGGCCGACGAACTCGCCGCGCTCGATCGAGAGATTGATATCCTCCAGGGCGGTGAACGTTCCCCGTCCGACCGGATACTGTTTGAACAGGTTTCGCGTCGTGATGATGGCGCCGTTTTTCACTGCGGGCAACCTCCTGTGGATCGTGCGCGCGTTCTGCGATATCATGCCGGCCTCATGTATTGATATCAATGATTGAATATAACGGTCACCTGCCCCCCGTATCCCGTGCCGGTGAGCCGGTGCCGGTACAATCCGCCGGGTACGTTCGAATCGGGATAATGAAAGAGACCCAACTTCAATATAAAATCATCCCACGTTCGCTGCCAGGCGAGGTACTGGTAGTATTCCCTCGATTCCCACGAGTAGAACCCGATCGCCGATATAGTGTCGAGATACCCGACCGGGTAGTTGATCGAGCATGCCGAGGTCTGCCGGTCGTCGTTCCATCCGAACGGAGTGTTCGACGGGGCGATCACCATGTGCTCGCACAGCACATGGATGCCGTTACCGATGTTCAACGTATAATCCGCACCGAGCATCATGATCTTCACCCAATCGTACGGGGAACCGATCCCGAGGTCGTCGGCGCTCCCCGCGCCGGCGGAGGCGGCCACGAAAAAATCGCCGATTTTCTGCTGCTGGAGCACCGCCTCGAACCAGAGCCCGATCTCGATGTCCCATCTACCGTCGAGGGCGAAGCGGTTCTCGGTGAAATCGGGCATGTGGAGAATCGATCCGTCCACTTCCCGGTTGTGGAACGTGATACCGATCTCACCACGCGGAACGGGGAGCTGGAGACGGCCGCCGAACTCGGGACGCTCCTCCTCGCTCTGCAGGATCTCGTACCCTTTCGTCTCATCGTTTCCGTACAGCCCCCACAGCCAGAAGCCGGCGTTGTTCATCGCGACGTACCTGAATCGCGCCGCGTAGACGCCGTCGGTGAGCTGGAGCGGATCGCGCGGGTCGAGTGAATCGAACCACATCAAGGCCCGCAGGAGGAACGCCGGACCGAAGTTGATCTTTTGAAGGCCGATCCGCGTCTCGGTCCGCGCCGTCGCGAACCGTGCGATGAGCCGGTAGAGCCCGAGGTCCGCGTCGTCGGCGTCCGCGGCGCTCCCGAACGCCGCCCAGCCGTTCAATGATACCTCGAGATCGAAGAATCGCTCGCCGTCGATCGGTTGCAGAAAGGTGTACCGCGGTATGTAACGGATCCCACCGTTGTGGAAATGCTCGCCGCCGTCACTGCTCCCCGTGATCCAGGCGGAGGCCTGGCCCCTGAAATCGTGGTCGGCCGCCACGGCTTGCCCGGGAACGAGCGGGAACGGGACGGCGAGCAGGCAGAGCAGTACGATCTTTATCGGTACGTGGCGTTTCATCGCAATCGGCATCAATCATCCGAAACTCGAGGCGTGGGTCCCGCGGCCGGCCGGTACGCACACCGGTGTCATTTCATCAGGATCGTCCTGCCGGCGGCATCGGTTTCCTCGAGGAGAAGCGCGCGCAGAAGCGGCCATGCCGGGGGATCGATCGTCGTGCTCTTCAGCGTCAGTTCGCGCTCGACTGTCACCCAGCCGTCATCGTTTTCGACGCGCAGGGTGTAACGCCCCACGGCGTTCTCGATCGAGCGGGGCTCGGGCATAAGGACGATTTCCCGTTCGCCGGTCTTGATGCGCAGCTTGACCCGCTGCATCGCATTGCCGGGAAGCAGCACCGGTGTGTCGCGGCGCTCGTGGTAGAGGCGGACGTCCGGGGGGAGACCGGCGATGATTCCACCGGCGGGGTCGCCGATGACGATACGCATCAGGCCCTGATCGTCCGCTTCCACGGGCTTCGCCGTGAGGTCGAAGCCGGCCGTCACCATGGAGCCGGAGAAGACCTCGGGATTGTACCCGTCGACATCGGTTTCGGGCAGCACGGAGCTCACGACACCGCCGATATGGGCGAGCGCTTCGCCATGCAACCCGGCCATCTCGTCATAGGGACAGAAGATGCCGTCCGCGTGCAGGAACCCGGTACCGTTGGATCCCTCTTTTTTATCGGGCTCCAGGGTCAGGATCAGCTCGAAGCGGCTGATATCGGGGGAACCGCCCGGGGCCGGCCGGGCCGCGAGGTTCCCGCCGGCGCCGGGCCGCCAGATGTACCGATCGAAGAAGTGGTGCGATTCCCCGCTCAATCTTCCGTCCGCCGGATCGTAGACCGCATAGGTATTGTTCTTGAAATCGACAAATACGTTCATCGTCCCGAGACTCGAGAGGCCCGGGATGCCGGGATCGAGGAGCCCCGTTCCACGCGAGAAGTATACCGGTTCGGCGCCGAATCCCGCTGCGCGGAACATCGCCGCCGCGAGCACGGCGCGGTCGAGGGGATGACCGTAGGCTGTTTCCCACGTCCGCGTCGCGGGGCGCGGCGAGAAGCGCCAGAACCGGGTATCGTAGTGAATGCCGCGCGCGTACTCGTTGACAAGCGCGGCGATCTTCCGGCCCTTCGATGCGAGGCTCGGCTCGCGCCGCAGCCGTTCCGCCACCGTGTCGGCGAGCGCCTCGCTCAGGACGGCGGCGCGATCGAAGCCCGCGACGATCTTCCGGCCGAGCGTGCTCCAATCGGGCCAGGTCGACCATGTCACGTACGGTTCGTGTACGGCGGGATCGGCGATGCGGGGGGATCCCGCGCGGGCGACATTCTCCATCTTCCACGCGTAGGTCACCGTCTCATCGTTCCCGGCGGTCACAGCTGGCTCAGGCGCGCCGTTCCCCGAACGATGGGACGGCTTTGTGCCGGCGGGAACGGTGAGGATGTACTCGACGAGAAC
>DATKWS010000032.1:0-42798 GCA_035529435.1 Patescibacteria group bacterium | reverse complement strand
TCACGAGCAGGTGATCGAACGCGGTGACGCTGTAGAAGTAATGCATCCCGTTGTGTACGTTCGTGTCGACATACCTGTAATACTGGAGCCCACCCTCGAATCCGAGGTTGAACCGCGCGAGGGCCTCGAGCGTGTCGCATTCGAGATCGGTCAATCCCGGCGGGCAGGGGACCGTGTCCATCGGGAAATAGTAAACACTCTCCTCGAACATCCCGACCAGTTTGTCCCGGCCGGGGAGATGTCCCAATGGGATGTAGCGCCATCCCTCCTCTTCGACGGGCATCGAGAAATCATGATCGGCCCCGATCCCGTTGACGATGTCGCGTTCCTCGACAAGCTGCCAGAGTTCCCGGCTCGGCCCGCTGAGGACCGATGTCCCGAGCGGTCGTTCCCACCCGTCGGCGCGCCACAGCCGGTACCCCTCGAAGTCGTACTCGAGGGTACTGACGTCGGGTGTTACCTCGCTGAAATTGTCCCATATGAGCGTCACTTGATGATCACCCGGAATCACCCGCATGTTGGGGGCCGGCGGCGGCGTACCCACGAGCCAGTGCACTTGGTGCTCCTTGCCGCCCACACCGGTCTGGTAATCCTCGAAGTTCGTGCTGCGCCCGCTGCAATAGTTACTGTTCGCGAACAGCTCGATCTCCTCCGCGCAGTCCGCGTTCACCCATACGATCTCCCCCTTGGCCGCGTACTTCGGCTCCACAACGCCGTCGCAGCTATCGGGATCGATACCCGTGACGGGGCCGTACAGCGGCGTCTCACGCCCATCGGCGCCGGTTTCGGGATCGTTGTCGACGTTGAACCAGTTGCCCGCATAGACCATCGCGGCGCTCGCCGCGTTATCGAGCATCCCCTCGAGCCCCTCGCCGCAGACAAAGGCGACCTGCAGCTTCATATCATCATCCGGCAGGAGCTCCCCGAAGGGACCGGTGGCCATCATCATGCGGTAGTCACGCGGCACGAGCGCATTGCGGTCCTTGGTCGTCATGCTCATCAACTTGTACCGCTGGAAATCATTCTTGGGATCGCCGCCCCGATCGAATTCGAACTCACCGGAAAAGTTCTGGTACGAGGTCAGCCCGACGCTGGCGGGCGCCTGCTGGCCGAGCGGATCGGTGTCGTGGCCGAGAAAGAGTATCCCGAAGTAGCCGGTCGTCCGGCCCCCGTCGCCGTCCGCATCGTAGAAATAGGCGACGCTGATCCGCACGGGCACCTCGATGACCCCGCGCCTGGCGCACCTGATGCCCTGGAACAGGCCGGTGCAATCGTCCTCGGCATACGCATCGACATCACGCGGACCGCAATCACCGTCAGCGAAGAATCCGATATAGAGCTCCTCGAGAACGTCCCGGCCGTAGTTCTTGATTACGTACTCGACACCGACAAAGTCGTAGAATTGCTTTTCCTCCCACTGGTAACTTTCCTGGCGGACGAGGAGATGGAGCGGTGTGTGCTCGGGGTAGACCTGCACGGACGTGGGATGATCATCCGTGAACCAGCAGGTAAACATCTGTGTTCCGATGGCCGAGAAATCCTCGTCGATCAGGCCGTCACCGTCGTCGTCGACACCGTTCAACCAGTCTTCGTCAACACGCCCGTCCCGGTCGTCATCCGCCGGTCCGGGGAGGCGCGTGCCCCCCTGCATCCCCTCGAACGCCTCGTATATCTTCGCGTTCCCGTCGTAGGGATCCGGCCTGAACTCGGTGTCGTATGCCGACGTCGAGACGACCGGCACACCGTCTTTTTTCGCGCCGACCCAGAGGCCGGCGATCCAGAGATACTCGACACTCGAGTTCGCCGGCCACTGCGCCGACGGGTAATCCGATGTGGGCAGCCGGTAGTTGGGGTATGAACCGAAACAGCCCCAGTTGCAGACGTGCATGATGAGATTCCCGACATTGTGTATGCCGCTTCCGTCATACACCCAGATCTGCTCCATCCGTTTGGCCTTCGCGATCCAACTCTCGTCAGAATTATCGGCGGCGGCCGGGCGCGGATAGATGCAGCCCAGCGAGATCATGATCAGCAGGGGAACGATGATCCGTATGGCGGGATTCGATCGAGTGATGGGGATAATGGATCGACGACCGGGCCAGCATCGAGACCGTACACCCATTGTTCCACTCCTTACCGTGTTCCGTTACACGCCGTCGGGGTGGCATCCCCCACCATTCCGTTCCGCGCGAAGTGGGAACGTTCGACCGCCCGGTGCAGAGGTGCACTGTATACACATGGGCGAATGGGAGAATGTACGGTGTGGGTCTCTCTCGGCTCCCTTAACTCTATCTGTAACATAAAACGTGCCACGGGTGATGTCAATATCTTAACGGATATACCGGCGCCGCCAGAAAATCGGCCGGTGATGCAGGGGAGAACGGATTATACCGAGGATGCCTTCTTCTCGACCATATCCTTGATTTTCATCAGGCGCGTCTGGTTGCTCCGCTCGTTCTCGCTCAGCTTGCTCTCGATGCTGCGGATGGTCGTCTCGAGATCCGGTATCAGTACATACTCCAGCGCATTGACGCGGCGCCGCGTTTTCTCGAGCTCCTCGGACATGTGAAAGAGGGCGTTTTCCCGCTCCGTCAATCGCAGCATGTCCTGAAACGATTCGAAGAGCCCCTGGAATGCGCCGTCGAGCTCCGGCGAGGTAGTGGCGAGGGTGTAGGAAAGCTCTTTATCGGGAATGGTGTGGGTGAAGGTCGGGATCTTGATGTTCATCTCGTACCTGATGTCGACATCGAGTGTGCCCCTTCGCGTACTGAGCTCGAGTGCATCCTCGAGGGCCTGGCGATCGGTGGCGGCCCTTCCCTCGAGGTACTGCTCGCCGATCTCGAGGAAACGGCGCTCGACGTCCCGCCGGAGCACGGTGGTTTCCTTGACCAGCGCGAAGAAATTCTGCATCAATTTTTCCTGCTTGTTCTTGAGCAGCTTGTGGCCGCGCCTGGCGAGCTCGAGGCGGCGGCGGAGCCGCAGCAGCATCATCCTATTGGGATTGACCTTCCGCTTCATCGTGATGATCCTCTAGGACTTTCTGTCCGGCTGCTCTTCGTTCTCCGGCGCTGTTGGTTCCGCTGCATCGCTCTCCCGCTCTCCTCGCCCGGCCTCCCCGGCATCCGTGCCGGCCCGCGCGTCCTTCGGCATGTATTTCTCCACGAACTCATCACGGACGCGCTTCAGTTCGGCGCGCGGTATCATCGCGAGCAGATCCCAGCCGATCGAAAGGGTTTCCGCGATCGAGCGGTTCTCGTCGAGGGTTTGCCGAACGAACCGCCGCTCGAATTCATCGCCGAACGCCATGAAAGCGCGGTCGGTCTCCGTGAGCGCCGCCTCGCCGAGCACCACGGCCAGCTCCTCGACCTCCTTGCTCCTCGCATACGACGAGAAGAGCTGGTTTGCGACCTGGGCGTGGTCATCGCGCGTCCGTCCCTCACCGATCCCCTTGTCCCTGAGGCGCGAGAGGCTGGGGAGCACGTTGATCGGCGGGTAGATCCCCTTGCGGTGGAGCACCCGGTCGAGAATGATCTGCCCCTCGGTTATGTATCCGGTGAGATCGGGGATGGGGTGTGTCTTGTCATCGTCCGGCATAGATAGAACGGGGATCTGCGTGATCGAGCCCGCCTTGACCTCCCCCTCCTTGTCTCCCTTGAGAAGCCCCGCACGTTCGTACATCGTGGCGAGGTCGGTGTAGAGGTAGCCCGGATAGCCCCGCCGGCCGGGAATCTCCTTGCGGGCCACCGACACCTCGCGGAGAGCCTCGCAGTAGTTGGTCATATCGGTCATGATCACGAGCACGTGCATGCCCCGCTCGAAAGCGAGGTACTCGGCGGCGGTCAGTGCCGTCCGCGGAGTGGCGATACGCTCGATGGTCGGATCGTTGGCCAGATTGACAAAGAGAACCACACGTTCCATGGCGCCCGTTTCCTGGAAATCCCGTATGAAGTAATTCGCCTCCTCGAACGTGATCCCCATCGCGGCGAAAACGATGGCGAAGGCCGACTCGGCGCCGGGCACCGTCGCCTGCCGGGCGATCTGGGCCGCCAGCTCGGAATGGGGCAGCCCGAATCCCGAGAATATGGGAAGCTTCTGCCCGCGCACCAGGGTGTTGAGACCGTCGATGGCGGAGATCCCCGTCTGAATGAACTCCTTTGGATAGATACGTGCGTACGGATTGATCGGACTCCCGTTGATATCGAGTTTTTTCTCTGGAATGATCCGCGGTCCCTCGTCGATCGGGATGCCCAGCCCGCTGAACACCCTGCCGAGAATATCGGGAGATACGGCGAGCTCGAGTCCCCTGCCGAGAAATCTGACCTTGGTCGTGGCGACATCGACGCCCCTTGTTCCCTCGAAGACCTGTATCAGGACCTTGTCCCGGTCGACCTCGAGAACCTGCCCCCGGCGGAGTTCGCCCGTCGGAAGTTCCACCTCGACGAGCTCCTCGTACGTGGCATGATCAACGCCGTCGAGCAGTATCAGCGGACCGACGATATCTTCTATCGTTGAATACGTGGTTACCATTCGTATCCCCTTTTCATGTCAAAAGCTCAACGTGCATCCTGCTCGCCTTCCCCGTGCCGGTTCTCCTTGCAACACTCCTCGATCTGGCTCTTGATATCATCCAGTATCCCGTCGAACTGCTGCATCGCATCCTCGGGAATCCAGCGCATGCGTGATATCTTCTCCCGGACCTTGAGATCGAGGAGTTTTCTGAGCGGCGCGCCCCGGTCGAGCGCCCGCAGGGAGGCATGGTGGAGCTGGATGATCGCATCGATCATCCGGTGCTGCTTGGAAAGCCTCGTAAATGCATCATCGGGGTCGAAGGCCGACTGGTGGAGAAAATCCTCCCGTATCTCCTTCGTTGTTTCGAGGACCACACGATCCTGTGATGAGAGTGAATCGACGCCCACGAGACGTACGAGCTCGTTGAGCTCCGACTCCTTCTGGAGCAGACTCATCGCCTCGGTACGCAGTTCCTGCCAGTTCTCGATCACCTCGTCCCTGAAATAACCGGCCAGATTGTCGTGGTAGAGTGAATAGCTCGAGAGCCAGCCGATCGCCGGAAAGTGCCGTTCGAAGGCGAGCTGGTCCTCGAGAGACCAGAACACCTTGACGACCTTGAGTGTCGCCTGGACGACCGGATCGGAGAGATCGCCGCCGGGCGGTGAGACCGCGCCGATGACACTCAACGTTCCGATGCGTTCATCGCTTCCGAGGCAGACGGTGCGGCCGGCCCGCTCGTAGAAGCCGGCGATGCGGGATGGCAGATAGGCGGGATATCCCTCCTCACCGGGCATTTCCTCGAGACGCCCGGACATCTCGCGCATAGCCTCGGCCCAGCGTGATGTGGAATCGGCCATCACCGCCACGTCGTACCCCATATCCCTGAAGTATTCGGCGATCGTAATCCCCGTGTATACCGACGCTTCCCGCGCCGCAACCGGCATGTTGGAGGTGTTGGCGATGAGGACGGTGCGCTCCATCAGGGGACGGCCGCTCGCAGGGTCGATGAGTTCGGGAAATTCCTGGAGCACGTCAGTCATCTCGTTGCCCCGCTCCCCGCACCCGATGTACACGATGATGTTGGCATCGGACCATTTGGCGAGCTGGTGCTGTATGACGGTCTTGCCCGCCCCGAACGGGCCGGGAACCGTGGCCGTTCCCCCCTGCCCGACGGGGAAAAATGTATCGATGACCCGCTGTCCCGTAACGAGTGGTTTCTCGGGGATGAGCTTCTTCACGACGGGGCGCGGGGTACGCACCGGCCAGCGATGGTACAGGCACAGTTCCTCGGTGCCGTCTGCCGTTTCGATCTCGGCAATCGTATCCTCGATGCGGTAACTGCCCTTTTCGGGCTTTCGCTTGAGCGTACCCCCCTTGATCGTCGGAGGAACGAGCACCTTGTGGACGATGAGCGCGGTCTCCTGGATTTCACCGAGAATATCGCCTGTACGCACCTCCATCCCCACCTTCAGCTCCCCGTTCGGCACGAACTCCCACTTCCGCTCGCGATCGAGCCCCGGTACGTCGACCCCGCGGGTGATGAAATGTCCCTCTTGGTTGTAGATCACGTTCAATGGGCGCTGGATGCCGTCGTAGATCGATTGCAGGAGGCCCGGCCCGAGCTCGATGCTCAGGGGCAGGCCCGTCGAGTGAACCTCCTCGCCGGGGCCGAGTCCCGATGTATTCTCGTACACCTGGATATACGCCTGGTCCCCGTGGAGTTCGATGATCTCGCCGATCAGCTTCCTGTCGCTGACCCGTGCCACCTCGAACATCTTGGCCCTGTCCATTCCCTCCGCAACGATGAGGGGACCAGAAACCTTCACGATCCTTCCAGCATCCATTGTCGCCGTGTCTCCTTCGTCTTCGTGTTTTCTTCTCTCTCAACGTCCGAGCGGCTACCAGGAACGTGCAGTCCCGTGCGCGCGCTCAATCCGTATCGACGCTTATCCCGATCTCGACTCCATACGCCCGGGCGTTCACTCCTTCGCCACACTCGCGATATCCTGCCCGACCGCCCTGACGACGGCGATCCTCAGCTCCTCGAATCCCACGCCCTCGGAGGCGAGCCCCTTCTCGGTCCAGACCGCCCCCCGCACATCCGGGATGATGCTCACCACGGGAAACGTGCGCTGCGTACGTTTGCGGATGAGGTTCTTGTACTGGTGGAATACTTCCTCCGTGACCAGTATGATCTTGAATCGACGCTCGAGGACCTCGAGAAATTTCTCCTCGGTCAGTTCCCCGTTTTCCGTTTCGTACGTCTCGCACCCGAGGATCCTGAAGTACTCTATGGAATCGGAATGTCCAATGACGGCAATGCTCCGTGACACGTGTCGTCGTCTCCTCTCCTTAGGACGGGATCAGTGCGTCGATCTTCTCCAGAATCATATCCTCCGGCAGCCCGTTGATCTGACCCACGACGATCGCACGGACGAGCTGCTCGTTCCGTTCATGAAGCTCGATGTGATACAGAACCGGCGATATATCGAAAAACCGGTACCGGCTCGGCCCGAGGTACTCGAAGAGCTGCGCCCGGAGAAGGGGCTCCAGGCGCCAGAGCGGCATCTCGCGCTCGAGACCGAGGCTAACGAGTTTGCGGTAGCTGGTCATCTCGAGAAATTTCAAGATCTCTTCCTCGCCATCCCTCATCAACGACTGCCACCGCGTGGCCTCTATCTCTCCTCCCTCCAGCCAGACCGTTCCACGTTCGGTCCTCCTCAGTTCATTCCTCCTCATCCTGATCGCACTCTTGATGTTCGCGAGGTCTATCTTGGTCCGTATGTACCCCGCCGCCCCCGCCCCCGGCGCGATAAAACCGAGGAAACGCCATTTCGCGCGTTCGGCCTCAAACGCCGCCTCCGTGAGCCCGCCGTCATCGCCCATCGCCGAGATCCTCTCGAGAAGATCGCCGAGGTACGGCGGCAGGTCGCCTCCCCGCTCACCGCGCACCGCCCCTTCGATCAGTTCGGTATCGACGAGGCCGAACGGTACGAGCGCCGGCTTGGATTCGAGTTTCCAGGCTTTCCACATATGCACGAGATTATCGAAATCGTAGCCGGCCCGGAAGAATTCGCGCGCACGGGGATCGGGCACGAGGGCGGAGACGAGTTCGAGAACGGCCAGCCGCCCGGCCTCGATACCCTCCTCGAATCCGGCAAGCGAGGTCATCCCCTCGAATGCGGGATACTGTTCCTTCAGCGCGCCGAGGATGCCCTCCTCGGGCGTCCTGGCAAGCCGCTGGAACCATGCCCTGTCCGGCATTACGGCTTCGATCGCACGCAGCCTGGCGACCGCATAGGTATAATCCACGGTCAACCCTTCTCCTGATTCTTTTCTGCGGGAAACATCACCGCGGCGATCGCTGGCTCGATCCGCTCGCGAAGCTGCTCGAAGAGCACTCCCAGCGTCAGATCGACCACACGCCTGCCTTCCCGCAAGACCACGCCCCATTTGAAATCGCCGGTCCCGGCGGCAATGGTGAATTTTCCGCCCCCCGGGTAGGCTTCGTTGAGCCCGGTGAGAAATTGATCGCCGAATAGATTGCGGTGCTCCGGCGGGACGACGATCTCCTCATTGCCCGAGACGGCCCCGTCGATGATGAGGAATGCAACGACCTTCCGGTACCGGTCCCGGGGAAGCTCCCCGATACGGCTCAACGCACGTTCATAGAGGGTGTTCAGTATCTCGCGCTTCTTTGCGAGGAGCCCTTTGCGGATCTCGAGCTGTTCGTTCACGATGAGGCGACGCTCTTCCTCGTGCGCCCGTTTCTCGGCCCGAAGCCGCAGCTCCGTTTCCAGCTGTTCGGCCTTCCCGGCGTATTCGTCACGCACCGCGGCGGCCATGCGCCCGGCTTCATCGAGTTTACCCCGGATCACCGCCTCCGCTTCCTCGTCGATCCGCTTGAGAATATCATCAATTGCCATGTTTTTGTACCCGTGTATCAGTGGTTAGATTTCGAATTTGCATTTCACATCCGATTCCGGTCCCCCCGGTTACCCGGTGAACCGCGGCGGATCATCCACCGATGGTGATCCGCTGCAGAAGGAGAATCGTTCCCAGCAGACCGAGAACGGCGTACGTTTCGACAACCACCCCGAACACCATACCCTTGCCGACCTCACCGGGACGCTTCGCGACGAGACTGCACGCGGCGGCGCATACCTTGCCCTGGTACAGCCCGGACACGAGACCGGTGATGGCCACGGGAAGGGCGGCACCCAGCACCTCAAGGCCGGTGGCGACCGGAATCTGTCCGAGCGGCACCCCCCAGCCGACGACGCGGTTGATGATCATGAACAGCGCCACGAGACCGTAGATACCCTGGGTTCCGGGGAGGGCCTGGAGTACAAGGAGGCTCCCGAACTTCTCCGGATCCTCGCTCACGACCCCGTTGGCCGCCTGGCCGACCACTCCCGTCCCGAGCGCCGAACCGGCTCCGGCGAGGCCCGCCGCCAGCGCCGCCCCGATGATAACCAGCATGAAACCGAGCATCGTATACTCCTTCCTGAGTCGCTACCGTCTCTTCCTGAATCGACTCATTCTACATTGCATCACGCACCCCTTTACGCTCCATTCTCAATCCCGCGTATCCCTTATAACCGAATACCGCCTCTCGCTCCGGAACGGGCGGAACTCCCTGCCCCCGCCGGTAAAGAACTTGGAGAAGAACTCGAGGTACTGGAGCCGCCCCGAATGGACGAACGCTCCGAGCGTGTTGACCGCCAGGTTGAACCCATGCCCGAGAACGAGAACGAGCACCGCCACGATATACCCCGTGTAAAAGGGAAGCCCCCGGACCATGCCGGCGATGCCGTTCACGGCGAGGGCGATCGCACTCGTCGCCAGTCCGAGCGCAAGGAGGCGGGCGTACGAGAGTACATCCCCGAAATACCCGACGACATCGTAGAATCCCACCAGCCCCCCGAGGAGTTTGCGTACGATCCCTTTCTTTTTCCGCCCGCCGGTGAGGAAGATGCCGCCCGCAACGATCAGGGCGGCCCGCTTGCCGATCGAGAGCACGACCGGCGGCACCGCTCCGCCGAGTATGGCCGAGAATCCCAGGGGAGCCAGCACGATTATAAAGAGAATCCAGAGCAGATCGTCGAAGAGGGCGTCGAGCACCAGGCCCGCCCTGAAATTGGCGGTCATTCTGATTCCCATGCCGAACAGGATATGCACGAGTCCCATGAGGAACGCGATATTCAACATCTTCATCGGTTCCTCGAGGGGATTTATAAAGACAAAGTTCCGCAGGAACGCGGGGAGGGCCGTGGCGTCGATACCGAATATGCCGCCGGTGACGACACCGACGACGGCGGTCACGATTCCACCCATGAACAGGAGTTGCATGAGCTTTCCCGCCCCGCCCGCCGGCTTGAACTTCCAGAGGAACAGGGCACTGGCCGCCGCGAGGGTGAGACCGTAACCGGCATCGGAGAGACACAGGGCGAAGAAGACGATGAAGAATGGAGCGAGCAGCGGGGTCGGATCGACCTCATTGTACACGGGCCTCCCGTACAGCGTCGTGACGAACTCGTACGGCCGGTCGACCGGGCGGTTGGCGAGGTGAATGGGGGGCTTCTCATCACCGCGTGGCGGACGGAACGACAGCGCGATATCGTCGAACCGCGCCGACAGCCCCTTCTCGATCGATCGCCTGTCCACCGCCCTGATCCATCCCTCGAAAACGAATGTGCTGTCGGTGCGATGGAAATGTTGCTCGACACTGTACAGGCCGATGCGTTCCCGGTAGAAATCGGAGATTATGTAGAGTTTTTCCCGGTACGCGAGGAGCTCTGTCACGGAATCCATCGCCGCCTCTATCGTCCGCTCCAGCTCCCTGCGGGCTTCCCGCCGGGCCGCCGCGGCCTCGTCCGGCGTTCCCTCCATCTGCTCGAACACGCAGCGCACGCATTCCAGTTCCTTCAACGCCTCGCCGATCCCGGGCGCCTCGTCGCGGCGAACGATCACGCACATGTACACCCTGCCGCCGGAGCGGGAACACTCCTCGAAATGGGTCAGGGGAAACCGCTCCTTCACATCACCGAGCCCCGTGCCGGCCGTCTTCTCGGGGATCGCCCAGAGTTGCAGCTCGCACGAGTCAGTCGTCATCTCCTGCAGTGGAACGCGCAGGCCGCTCCAGGGCGCAAGCGATCGGCACGCCTCTTCACCCCGTGCGATATCGTCGCGGGCCGTCCGCACCGTGTTCTGCAGCCCGGTGCACCGGCGAGAGATCTCCTCGATCGGAACCTCCCGCAGGAGCTCCCCGGCCTCCTCCCGGGAAATGCGTATCGGCCCGGTGGCGAGCCGCTCGAACAACGATTGCTTCTCCGAATATTGTTCGAGAAACGCGAGGGACGCATCGGCCAGTTCGAAGAGGCGCGCCGCCTCCCGCGCGGGTTCCGATTCGTACCGGCTCTCCCGGTCGGCGACCGAGGCATCGGTCACCTCGACGACCCCCTCCTCGCGGAGGAACCGTTTGACCTCGTCCGTCACTGACGAATGCCCGAGAAGTTGCATCTTGAGCATCCGGCTTATCGCCATAATACGTTCTTTCCGCCTGGCGCCGCCTGCACGCCGGGCCTCGATCGACACGGAGCGCGCGGGGACCGGTTCACCCGGTGCACGCGGCTATTTCTCATGTCTCTTTCAGGAAAGATTCGTCAATGATCTCGAGCGCCCGTTCCTCGTTCTTTCCGGCCGCGGTTTCCAGAGCGGTGAATGCCCGCTCGTTATCGGCCCGCATGGCCGCTATCTTTTCCCCGGCACGCGTGTTCGCCTCGGCGAGGAGGGCCCGCTCATGCTCGGCCGCTTCGGTCCGAACCTGCTCGAGACGCCGTTCCCCCTCTTCACGCGCCGCAGCGAGAATCGCGGCGGCCTCAACCTCGGCCTCGCGGATTCGCCGCTTGGCATCCTCCTCCCCGGAACGGATCGCGCTCAGATGATCCTCGACCATACGGCACCTCTCGTAATCGATGTACTGAGCATTGACATGTTACAGCCGGCAATGTTGCCGTGCATGAAAGTAATCAGTTCGGATAACATAACCAAACATGTATAAAATAACAACCCGCAATCGCAGGAAAATGCGCATAATCTGAGTGGCTCGCCACGCCGATGGACCGCCGGACGGGCAAAAACCACTTGTCGCATTTTAAAATAACTCAAATGAGGTGCGCCACGGGATATCCGCCGGTCCGGCGCCGCTCTACTCCCTGCCGTACTTCCTGACGATCGCCCTGGCGATACGGTTGTCGGGATTGATCTCGAGGGATTTCCTGTAATTCTCGACGGCGAGACCGAATTCGCCGTCGGCCAGGTACCCCTCTCCGAGGCTGTCGTACACATTCGCCGATTCGGGGAACATCTCGACGTTCAACGTGAAGATCTCTATGGCATCCTTGATCTGTCGCCTGCCGAGAAGCCGGTACCCGAGCCTGTTCAACTCGGATTCGGAGAAGTCGAATCCGTCGACGTGGTGCTCGCGCAAATCGCGATACCGGGCAACCGCGGCCTCGATCCCTTCTTTCTCCACGACCACGAGGAGGGTATCGCAGATCGATACGAGGCCGTTCGATGCATCCGGTGATCCGGCGGTGGCATGCGCCCCGGCCGGTACCTCGCGCGAGGCGGCCGGAGGATTTTCCATGCTCGATTGCTCGCCGGTCCGCGAACACGAACAGACCGATGTGAATAGCGCGATCGACAGGAACATCAACACCCTGCTGGACATGCGCGCCTCCCGGAGAAGATGTATCACGATGGTATTCGGTCCCGCCCCGTTACCGTTGTAATACAATTTCACGCCGACTGCAACATCGCATCGACGTGACGGAGGATGCGGCGTCTGACCCGGCGGATCTCCGGCGTGTCGGGAAGCACACCGATGATCTTGTCGATGTAGCGGTTGTCGATCAGCCGCCGGACGGTCGGCCGGAAGTTGATGTCGAAAGCCCAGCTGAGCTCGAACAGCTTCATGTCGTTGTACGTTCGAAGATTGCCTCCGTCCGTGCACCTGCCGTTCATGATGTCCTCGATGATGAGCGGCGAGTATTCCGGTGTATCGGGAAGATCGAGCTCGACCGCCGGATTCGCCGTGCGATGCCGTTTCGCGTGGTAATCGGTCACGACGAAGAAGATATCGAGCTTGTCGGCGTCCCTGAGGAGCCTCGAGTGAAAAAGCACGTCGGATGACTCGTCGGGTGGGAGAGTATGAACGTTGTGGTAGCGGACGGCACGTGTGACGATCACCCGTTCCGCCGCGGGCAGCCTCTCGAGAAGCCTGTGCTCGTCGAGCACACGGACGGCGAGGCGGGCGTGGTTCTCGGAATTGGCGTCGTTGAAGGTCCGGTGCCTGACGAACTGCTCGAAACGCCCGATGTCATGGAAGAGGGCGGTCACCTCGGCGAGCAGCAGCGCGCCGGGTGAAATATCGAGCTCCGCGCCGATCGCACCGGCATTCTCGCACACCCGGCGGGTGTGGTCCTCCTTGAGCTTCACATTCATGTCCACGTAATCGTCGCCGGTGTAGAACCGCGCGATATACGCGCGAACCCAATCCCTGAAAAATGCGGCATCGTCCGTATTCATGTCACTCCCCGCGTGAGTTTCGATGCCGGATGTACCGGGGTATTCAGGTGCCGGGGTGCAGCCAGCACCGCACCGAGCGCCCCGGAGCGACCTCGACGAGACGGGGGGCCTCGCTCCGGCAGCGCGGCATGACATGGGGGCACCGCGTGTGAAACGAGCAGCCCGGCGGCACGTTCATCGGGCTCGGCACGTCCCCCCGAATGGCGGCCCTGATCCTCGGGCCGCCCGGCTCGGGCCGCGGGATCGAGGCGAGCAGGCCCTGCGTGTACGGGTGCAGCGGGTCCGAGAAGAGCCCGCGTGATGCCGCCTGCTCGACGATCCTGCCGAGGTACATCACCGCGACGCAGTCGCTCACATGCTCGACCACCCCGAGATCGTGAGCGATGAAGAGGAAGGTAAGTCCCATCTCGGCCTGCAGGTCGCCGAGAAGATTGATGATTTGTGCCCGCACCGATACATCGAGGGCCGAGACCGGCTCATCGGCCACGATGATCTCCGGCTCGACGGCGAGTGCGCGCGCGATGCCGATTCGCTGCCGCTGGCCGCCCGAGAACTCGTGCGGGTAGCGCCCGGCCGCCGCCGTGGGCAGGCCCACCTTGCCGAGCAGTTCACTGACACGCTCCCGCACCGCACGGCCGCGGGCGAGCCCGTGGATCCTGATCCCTTCGGCGATCGTGCTCCCGATGCTGAGCCGCGGATTGAGCGAGGAATAGGGGTCCTGGAAGATCATCTGAATGCGCCGTCTCGCCCTGCGGAGTTCCGCGCCGCGCAGTGCGAGAAAATCGACGCCGTCGAGCTGAACCCTGCCAGCCGTCGGCTCCTCGAGATGCATCAGGATACGCGCGAGGGTGCTCTTGCCGCAGCCCGATTCACCGACGAGCCCCAGGGTCTCCCCCCGTTCGAGCGAAATGTCGACACCGTCGACCGCCTTGACGGGGCGCCCCGAACGCATGAAGAGGCCCGCAGAGGGTTTGAAGTACTTTATTATTCCCTCGGCCCGCAGTATCACCATCGCCCACCTCCACGGCGCGGGCTGCGCCGTCCGCCCGGTACGCGGGCGGTCCCTCCATGCCGGGGCATCGTCATACCCGTTCCCCCTCGCGGAGCCAGCACCGCACACGCCGGTTCCCTTCCAGCGGGAACATCGGCGGTTCCTCCCCGCAGCGGTCGAACCGTTCCGGACAGCGGTCGCTGAAACGGCACCCCGCCGGGAGCCGTAGCGGATCCGGCACCGTACCGGGGATCATGGTAAGCCGCTCGACGTGGTGATTGATCTTCGGCAGCGATCCGAGGAGTCCCGCCGTGTACGGATGCATCGGGCCGTCGAAGATTGCCGCGATCGGAGCCTCCTCGACGATCACGCCGGCGTACATCACGATGACGCGGCTCGCCATCTGTGCCACGACGGCGAGATCATGCGTAATGAGCAGCACGGCCATGTTCATACGCTCCCGCAGCTCGAGGAGGAGCTCGATGATCTGGGCCTGGACCGACACATCGAGCGCCGTGCTCGGCTCGTCCGCGATGAGGAGCTTCGGCTGGCAGCTGAGCGCCATCGCGATCATCACCCGCTGCCGCATTCCCCCGCTCATCTGGTGCGGATAATCGCCGTACCGTTTCTCCGGGTCGGGGATGCGCACGAGCCGCAGCATCTCGATCGCCCGCACCTTCGACTCACGCCTCCCGAGCCTCTGGTGGAGGCCGATCGCCTCGCGAACCTGTTCGCCGCAGGTGAAGACGGGGTTGAGGCTCGTCAGGGGCTCCTGGAACACGATCGAGATATCGTTGCCGCGCACCTTCCGCATCGCTCTTTCGGGTAAGGCGAGTATGTCCCGCCCCTCGAGGAGGATCGAACCACCGGTGATCTCGCCCGGCGGATCGGAAACGAGGCGCATGATGGAGAGGGCCGTGACGCTCTTTCCGCAACCGGACTCGCCGACCAGTCCAACCGCCTCTCCCCGCCCGATGGAGAAGCTGACACCGTCGACGGCGCGCACGACCCCGGCGTCGGTGTAGAACACGGTCCGCAGATCCTTTATTTCGAGTAATGCATCCATCTTCCCGGCTTCGCCCGAGGGCCGCGGCGCGACGGCATGGCGGCCGCCGTGTCCCGCGGCCTTGACAACGAGATCGCACGATCGGCGCGCCGTCGCGCGGCGTCATACGATATTCTCTATGTGAACTGCTTGGGATCGAAGGCGTCGCGCAGCCCATCCCCGAGCAGATTGAACCCGATGACCGTAACAGCAATAGCCAGGCCAGGGAAAGTGGAAACCCACCAGGCGCTCATCAGCACCTCGCGACCCTCGAACACCATCTGTCCCCAGCTCGGGGTAGGCGGCGGCACACCGAGCCCGAGAAAGCTCAGAGCGGCCTCGGTGAGGATGATCCCCCCGATCCGCAGCGTGGCGGCGACGATGATCACCGTGAGGGTGTTGGGAAGGAGGTGCCGCACAACGATGCTCCTCCCCCCCGCGCCTAACGCTTCGGCGGCGCGCACGAAATCCTGTTCCCTCAGTGACAGCACCTGCCCCCGCACGAGCCGTGCCGTGGCCATCCACCCCGTCGCGCCGAGCAGGATGATAACGAGCCACAGTGATCCGGAAAAGAGGGCGATGCAGGTCAGGAGCAGGAAGAGGCGCGGAATCGCCATCAATGCATCGACGATCCGCATGATCACCGCATCGGCGGGGCCGCCGAGGTACCCCGCCGCGGCCCCGACGGCCGAGCCGAGCACGACCGAAATCGAAACGGCGAGTAAACTGATGAGAAGCGATATCCTCGATCCGTACAGTATCCTGGTCATGACATCCCGCCCGAACTTGTCCGTCCCGAGGAGGTGCCGCGGACAAGGGGGGGCGTAGCGCATCCGGGGGATGTCCCCCTGCGCCACCGGATCGTACGGCGTGAAGAGCGGCGCGAGGACCGCCACCACGTAGAGCACTGCGATGATGGCCATACCCGCCACGCCGAGACGGTTCCGCCGGAACCGCGACCAGCCGGTCGACCATGCGCCGTGGTGGATGCAATCGCCGTTCGATTTCACGGTATCCATCATCCCGTACCCCCTGCATCCGATGCCGCCGTCACCGCCGCCTCCCCCCGCCCGAGTACGTGATCCTCGGATCGAGCAGTGCGTAACCGATATCGGCAACGAGATTCCCCACGATCACCATTACGGCGACTACGAAGTTGACGGCGAGCACCACCGGGTAATCCCTGCTGTAGATCGCATCGACCATGAGGCGTCCCATGCCGGGCCAGGAGAATATCTTCTCGACGACGACCGACCCGCCGAGGAGTAACGGAATGCTGAGACCGATGATCGTGACGACCGGTATGGCCGCGTTCTTCAACGCATGTTTGAGCAGGACCCGTCCTTCGGGAAGCCCCTTGGCCCGGGCCGTCCGGATGTAATCCTCCCGTAGCACGTCGAGCATGCTCCCCCTCATGTAGCGGGCCATACCGGCCGCGGAGGCGACACCGAGCACGAACGCCGGGAGCACGAGATGACGGAGCCGGTCCCAGAGGAGCGCACCCCCCGCAAGCTCGCCGGCACCGATCGACTCCATGTGCGATGAGGGAAGAATGCCGGCCTTGAGCGAGAACAGCAGTATCAGCATCAGCGCCAGCCAGAACGAGGGGATCGAGTAGATGAAGAGGGCCGCGATCGTGTTGATCCGGTCGAGGAGGGAGTACCGCCGTACCGCGGACAGTATTCCGAGGGCGCTCCCGATTATGATGTAGAGTAGAAGCGATGCGACGGTGAGACGCAGCGTGTTGGGAATCGTCTCGGCAAGCAGCGCCGAGACGGGACGGTTGAACCTGAGACTCATGCCGAAATCGCCCCTGATGAAGCTTCCCATCCACCGTACGTACTGCTCGAGCACCGGACGGTCGAGACCGAGGTGCTCCCTGATCTGCGCTATCGTCTCCGGCGATATGTCCGGGTGGTAGTACCGCGACATCGGATCACCCGGCGCCAGGTGGAGCAGGAAGAATGTAATGGTGAGGACGATCAGGACGAGAAGTACCGCCTGCAGAATCCTCCGTATGAAAAAACGCTGCATCAGCCGCCGACCCCCGCCGCCATGATCCGTCTGAATTCCGTCCGTTTCGCCCGCGCCCGTCGGGCGAGCTCCTCCGATTCCTCCCGCGTGAAAACGAGTGCCTCCCATCGAACGGAGAATTGCGCCGCGAATGCGTTCCTCAGAGCGGACCGCACCTCACCCTCATCGACCGCACCACCCCGCTCCTCAGCGATACTCGTAATCCGGCTCCCGAGAAACGGCCAGTCCCCCCCGGCGTATTCGACGATCCGCCCCGAGGCGGGCCGCAGGAGGATCGAACCGTGCTGCAGGAACGCCCCCCGCGTTCGACGCTGCGCGCTCCCGGCGATCTTCCTGCCGCCGGCGGTGATCTCGTACCGGCTCACCGAGACGAGGCACGGCTGGGCGAATGCATCTCCCGTCGGCCCGGCGTGCCCGCCGATACAAGGGGCGGGACGCCCGCCCACCACGGCCGCATCGACGCCGAGGGCACGGAGGGCCGCGGTCAGGGCGTTCGATATCGCGAGAAATGTACCGGCGAGTCCGGCGCCGAATGCGCTCATCCCCACCGGGGCGCAGACGGCGTATGTCAGCTCCCCGTCATGGAGCAGCGCACGCCCCCCCGTTATCCGCCGCACGAGATCGATCCCGTCCCGTCCGAGCGCCGCGAGATCGAGAGCCGCAGCCGGATCCTGGTGGTACCCGATCGAGACCGCGGAGGGATCGAACGAGTAAAGGCGGAGCACCGGTGCTCCGCCCGTTCTCCCGGCTCTCTCGAGAAGAAACTCGTCCCTGGCCATGTTCTCGGCCGCGGTACTCGCTTCGTCGTCGAGAAGGTACCATCGATTCATTACGTGTTTCACTCGAGCTCGATCGGCCAGCAGAGATCGGGCGAGCGGGCAGCCGCCGCCTCATCGAGACGCCTCACCGGGGTATCGTGCGGCGCATCGTGGAGGAGATCGGGATTCTCACGTGCCTCCTCGGCGATACGCGCCATCACCCCGGCGAAGTGATCGAGATCTCCTTTCCGCTCGGTTTCGACCGGCTCGATCATGAGCGCCTCCTCGACGATCAGCGGAAAATAGATCGTCGGTGCATGGAGGCCGTAATCGAGAAGACGCTTCGCCACGTCGGTCGTTTTCACACCGTACTTCTTGAGGTTTCGCCCCGAGGCGACGAACTCGTGCATGCACGGTCCGGAGTAGGTGATGTCGTAATGCTTCGCAATCTTCGCGAGCAGATAATTGGCGTTCAGGATCGCATTCTCGGAAACCTCCCTGAGGCCCGCCGCCCCGAGCGAGGAGATGTAGGCGAATGCCTTGACGAACACGTTGAAGTTGCCGAAGTAGGGGTGCACCCGCCCGATAGACTTCTCCGATTCGTGCGAAAGGGTGTACCGCCCGCCTTTCTTTACGATCCGGGGCACGGGAAGAAAGTCCACGAGGGCTTCCCGAACACCGACCGGCCCCGAACCCGGTCCGCCTCCCCCGTGCGGTGTCGAGAACGTCTTGTGAAGGTTGACATGCATGATGTCCACGCCGATTGTGCCGGGACGGACGATCCCCAGCATGGCGTTCATGTTCGCGCCGTCCATGTAGACGAGGGCGCCCGCATCGTGCACGATTTCGATCACCGCCGCGATGTCGCGCTCGAAGAGGCCGAGCGTGTTGGGAAGCGTGAGCATCAGTACGGCCGTCTCGCCGCCCACCGCCTCACGGAGCGCACCGAGATCGACGAGCCCCCGCCCGTTTGATTGAATCGTCCTCGGCGTGAATCCGCAGATTGCCACGCTGGCCGGATTTGTACCGTGCGCCGAATCGGGGACGATGACGACCGTACGGCTTTCGCCGCGGTCACGGAAGTAGTCGCGGGCGATCATCATGCCGGTGAGCTCACCGTGCGCGCCCGCGGCGGGCTGGAGTGCAAATGCTTCCATGCCGCATATCTCGCTGAGCGCCCGCTCGAGCTCGTAGATCAACTCGAGCGCTCCCTGCACATCCTCTTCGTCCTGCGCGGGGTGCAGCCCCGCGAATCCATCGAGGCGCGCGATCTCCTCGTTCACTATCGGGTTGTACTTCATCGTGCAGCTCCCGAGCGGGTACATTCCCTTGTCGATGTGGTAGTTCTTCGATGCGAGCTCCACATAGTGCCGCACGATCGCCTGCTCGGCGACACACGGGAGATCGAGGGGCAGCGTCCGCCGTTCCGGGATATCGAGGTCATCGAGGGGACAGTCGTTGCGGGGGATAAAACTCCCGCTCCTGCCGTCGCGCCCCTTCTCGAATATCGTCGTGCTCATGACTCACCTCCCGCCTGCCGCACCACATCACGGTAGCGCTCCAGCTCCACCCTCGTTCGCCGCTCCGTAACGGCGACGAGGAGCGCACCCTCGCCGAGCTCGGGGAAATCGTTCCCCAGGGGAATACCGGCGAGGATGCCGCGCGATTTCGCCTCCGCGAGAAAGGTGCCGAGGGGAGATGTGATATTCACCACGAACTCCTGGAAGAAATTTTCACCGAAGGCGAGGCTGCATCCGCGCGTTTCCTTCAGCATGCGATACAGTGTGCGGCTCTTTGCAGCGCACTGAAGGGCCAGCTCGCGGAATCCCGTATCACCGAGCGCGGCGAGGTAGACGGCCGCCGCGACAGCGCACAATCCTTCGTTGGTGCAGATATTGGACGTCGCCTTCTCCCGCCTGATATGCTGCTCGCGCGTCTGGAGGGTCATGACATATCCCCGTCTTCCGTCGCGGTCGACGGTCGCCGAGATCAACCGGCCCGGACATTTCCGTATGTAGTCTTTCTTGGTCGCCATAAAACCGAGCAGGGGGCCGCCGAAGTTCATCGCATTCCCGAGCGGCTGCCCCTCACCGACGACGATATCGGCGTCGTACTCGCCGGGGGGGGCAATGATTCCGAGAGATATCGGATCGACGTACGCGATGAGCATCGCGCCCCGTTCATGTACGAGGGCGGCTATCTCCCCGGCCGGCTCGATGATTCCGAAGTAATTCGGCTGCGCGAGAACCACGGCCGCCGTTTCTTGATCGATCCGCTTTGCGAGTGACGCCGCATCGAGCGTGCCGTCATCGGAGAAGGGCACCTCCTCCACGGCGATCCGCTTTCCGGCGGCGTAGCTCTCCAGCACCATCCGTATTCTCTGCGAGAGGGCCCGCGGAACGAGTATGCGTCCCTTCCGCTTGATGCCGCAGGCCATCAGCATCGCTTCGGCGAGGGAGGTGGCCCCGTCATAGAGGGAGGCGTTGGCCGCATCCATGCCGGTGAGCCGCGAAATCATACTCTGGTACTCGTAGATGGCCTGGAGGGTGCCCTGGCTCACCTCCGCCTGGTAGGGCGTGTAGGAAGTGTAGAACTCACTCCGCGAGAGAACGTACCTGACGACCGCCGGGATGAAGCGGTCGTATATTCCGCCGCCGAGAAAACCCACCGCCACGCCCGCCGGCCTGTTCCTCCGCGCGAGCTCGGTGCAGCGGGAGACAACGGCGGCCTCGCTCATCGGCGGGCCGAGATCGAGCAAACCGTGAACGCGCAGCGATTCATCGATCGGCTCGAGCAGCTCATCGAGTGAGGAGACCCCGATCGCCTCGAGCATCTCATTCCTGTCCCTATCGGTGTTTTGAACGTAACTCATCCGTCATTCCTTTGTATGCGTCGTACCGAATACACCGCAATGGATCGGGCTCACCCGCGAGAAATCAACCCTCCTCGTTCACCTCCCCGCCCTCCTCCTCATCATCTGACTCCTGCTCACCGAGAAACTCCTGGTACTCATCATGACTGAAGAGAACGTCGAGCTCGCCCGGGTCTTCCATCTTGATCTTAATAAACCATCCATCCTCGTACGGGTCCTTGTTCACGACCTCGGGATTCGAGACAATCTCCTCGTTGATCTCGATCACCTCGCCGCTGACCGGCGAGAAAAGCTCGGCAACCGTCTTGACCGCCTCGATCGTGCCGATCGGATCCATCTGTTTCACGCGTGCGCCGACCTCGGGGAGCTCGATGTACACGATATCTCCGAGCTCGCCGGTCGCGTAATCGCTGATGCCGATGGTGGCGTTTCCGCGTTCCACGTAAACCCACTCGTGCTCCTTTGTGAACAGGCAATCCTCCGCAATCATTCTTCACCTTCCTTTGTGCTACGGGTTGCTCAATCGGCTGCTCGACTCTTGTAAAACGGCAATGGAACACGGTTCGCCGGCACCGATTTGCCCCTGATATCGACGGTTATCCCGCCGTTATCCAGGGATATCGATCGGGAAACGAGCGCCATGGCCAGGCTCTTCTTCAGGGTCGGGCTGAAAGTGCCGGACGTGACCGTTCCGATCCCCGTTCCCTGCTTCAGCACCGAGAATCCCTGGCGGGCTATACCGCGTCCCTCGATCTCGAGACCGATCAGTACGCGTGACGGGGCGGCATCCTTTTCCGCCGCGAGGGCTTCCCTCCCGATAAAATCACCTTTTTTCAACTTCACGACCCACGACAATCCTGATTCGAGCGGTGAGGTTTCCTCGTCGAGCTCGTGCCCATACAGGCAGAAGGCCGGTTCGAACCGGAGCGTATCGCGGGCGCCCAGACCGATGGGCGCGGCGCCATAGTCCTCGCCGCACGCGAGCAGTTCATTCCATACATCGAGTGCGAGGGGCGCGGGTAAATAGATCTCGTACCCCAGTTCGCCGGTATAGCCGGTGCGCGAGACCACGATCTCACCACCATTGTACCGGAATATGATGAATCGATAGTACGGTATCGTTGCGAGCTCGTCCCTCACCGGAGCGCAGATACGGCTTGACCGCAGAATATCGCGCGCATTCGGACCCTGCACGGCGATCTGCGCCGTCTCGGGCGAGACATTCCTGATCGCGACATCTTTCTTTCGCTCCTCCGCCAGGCGATCGCGGCTCTTCACATCGACCGCCCCCCGGAGAACCGCGCCCACGTGGTCATAAATTTTCTTCGTATTGACGGCATTGACGACGAGAAGTATCCGCTCCTCGGAAAATTTGTAGACGAGAAGATCGTCGAGCACACGCCCCGCGTCGTTGCAGCATACCGTATAGCAGATCTGTCCCTCTTCGAGCCTGCCCACATTGTTGCTCACGATGTAATCGGTGAACGCGCACGCATCCCTCCCCGTAATCTCGATCTCTCCCATGTGACTCACATCGAAGAGCCCCACGGCGTTGCGGACCCGTTCGTGCTCCGCGACGATACCCTCGAACGAGACGGGCATGAGGAATCCGGCGAACTCGACGATTCGCCCACCCCTCGCGACATGTGCTTCGTATATCGGTGTCTTCAGTGCCATATCCAACCTCTTTGATTACCCGTAATGATCGATGCGGTCAATAGTATTTTAACATCCTCGCTGCGTTCCCGCCCCCTTTCTTCTCTTCGACGGCCTGAGGAACCTCCCGAGTATCTGACCCGTGTAAGAGCGTGCGCAGCGTACGATCTCAGCCGGTGACCCGGCACACACAACCTCTCCCCCGTGTTCGCCCCCCTCGGGACCGAGGTCGATGATGTGATCGGCCAGATGGATGATATCCGGATTGTGCTCGATGACGAGTACCGTATTGCCCCGTTCGACGAGCTTCTCGAGAACGGCCATGAGCAACTTTACATCCTCGAAATGAAGACCCGTGCTCGGTTCGTCGAGTAGGTACAGCGTCCTGCCCGTGCCGATCTTTGACAGCTCCGCGGCGAGTTTGACCCGCTGCGCCTCCCCGCCGGAGAGCGTTGTGGCCGGCTGCCCGAGCCGGATGTAACCGAGCCCGACATCGCCGAGCACCCTGAGTTTACGCTCCACCTGGGGAATATTGGCGAAGAACGAGAACGCCTCCTCCACCGTCATCTCGAGAACCTCCGCGATAGTGCGATTCTTGAACGTGATCTCGAGAGTCTCCCGGTTATAGCGCCTCCCCTTGCATTCCTGGCAGTGCACGTATACGTCCGGTAAAAAGTGCATCTCCACCTTGATCATCCCCTCACCGTTGCACGTCTCGCACCTGCCTCCCTTGACATTGAAACTGAACCTGCCGGGGCTGTACCCCCGGACCTTGGAGGCGGGCAGCTTCGCGAAGAGATCGCGGATCGGTCCGAATAATCCCGTGTAGGTCGCCGGATTGGAACGCGGCGTCCTCCCGATGGGGGATTGATCGATATTGATCACCTTATCGATATGCTCGGCGCCCTCTATCGCCGCGTGCTCGCCCGGCAGCAGCGTGCTCCGGTAGAATTGCCGGTGCAGCGCACGGTACAGGATATCGTTGACGAGGGTACTTTTTCCCGAACCGGAGACCCCCGTCACACATACGAGCTTTCCCAGGGGGATGGCAACATCGATACCTTTCAGGTTGTTCGCACGCGCGCCGCGGACGACGATCTCCTCTCCCGAGCCGCGCCCGTTCCGTTCCTTTAGATCGAAGTACCGCACCCGCTTCAGATACTGGCCGGTAAGGCTCTTCTGCGACTTCCTGATCTCCTGCGGGGTGCCGACCGCCACGACTTCCCCCCCCCGCTCCCCGGCGCCCGGTCCGAGATCGACCACGTAATCGGCCGAGAGAATCGTTTCCCGGTCGTGCTCTATCACGATGACGGTGTTGCCGGCGTCCCGCAACTCCTTGAGTGTCGCTATCAGCCGTGCGTTGTCGCGCTGGTGGAGACCGATCGAGGGCTCATCGAGTATGTAGAGCACCCCGACCAGCTTGGAACCGATCTGCGTGGCGAGGCGGATTCGCTGCGCCTCCCCGCCGGCGAGCGTACCGGCCGAGCGATCAAGCGTCAGATAGTCGAGACCGACATTTCCGAGAAAAGCGAGTCGCGAGTGGATCTCCCGCACGAGCGGTTCCCCGATGATCCTGCTGTTGCCTGCGAGCTCCAGTGAGAAGAAGAAATCGCGGCATTGCTCGATCGTCATTCCCGCCACATCGGCGACCGTCTTCTCTTCGATCGTGACGGAGAGACTTTCCGGCCGCAGGCGGGTCCCGCCGCAGTCCACGCACGGGCTCGACGTCATGTACATCTCTATCCAGCGGCGTACCGCTTCCGATTTGGTCTGGTGGTATCGCCGCCTGAGGTTCGGGATGATTCCCTCCCAGGTGGTATAGTATTCACCCTTGCCCCGTTCGAAATCGTACTGGATGACGATCTCCTCGTCCGATCCGTCCAGAACGGCATCCTGTATATTCCGGGGAAGCCTGCAAAAGGGCACATCCAGCGAGAAACCGAGCCGCTCGGCGAGCGCTTCGAGCCGGTACCGGAACCAGTTATCCTTGAGCGGACCCACCGAGGCGATGGCCCCCTCCTCGATGCTCAGGCCGGCGTCGGGAGCGATGAGCTCGCGGGCGAAATCGATGCGCGTACCGAGACCGTGGCAGACGGGACAGGCGCCGTAGGGCGAATTGAACGAGAAGAGCCGCGGCGAGACCTCGCCGAGGCTCTTTCCACAGTAAGGACATGCATATTCGAGACTGTAGAGCAGCTCCTCTCCGTCGCGCACGACCAGGATAATACCATTTCCCAGCTTCGCGGCGAGCTCCGTCGAGTCGGCGAGCCTTCCCTTCACGCCGGGTTTTATTCGAAGCCTGTCCACGACGACATCGATGTCGTGCTTCCTGTTCTTGCCGATGGCGATGCTCTCCCCGAGCTCGCGCAGCCGCCCGTCGATGCGCACCCTCGTGAAGCCCTCCCGCGCCAGTTTCTCGAGGAGCACGCGGTGCTCACCCTTGCGCCCGCGGACCACGGGGGCCAGTATGACGAGGCGCGCACCCTCCCCGAATCCCTCCAGCTGGTCGACGATCTGGGCGACCGACTGCCGGGATATCGGCCTCCCGCAACCCGCGCAGTGCGGTTGACCGATACGTGCGAAGAGCACCCTGAGATAGTCGTAGATCTCCGTTATGGTGCCGACGGTCGAGCGGGGATTGCGCGAGGTGGTCCTCTGATCGATCGAGATCGCGGGGGAGAGACCCTCGATGCTGTCGACATCGGGTTTCTCCATCTGTTCGAGAAACTGGCGGGCGTAGCTCGAGAGCGACTCGACGTACCGCCGCTGTCCCTCCGCGTAGATCGTATCGAACGCCAGTGAGGATTTGCCCGAACCGCTGAGTCCCGTTATGACGACGAGCCTGTTGCGCGGCAGGCGGACCGTGATATCCTTGAGATTGTGTTCCCGCGCCCCCTTTACAACGAGGTCCTCACGTGCCATGCCCGTTCTCCGTTCCCACCTCACGAGGCGCCGCCCCACCGGGCGACCCTCCACCACCGCCGCGGCCGTTTTCACGCGGGCTCCCGCCGTCCGTTCCCGATTTTCCCCCGCTCCCCTTCCGGTCCCGTGCACCCTCCAGACGATCGAGGGCCTCCTTGGCCACACGTCCCCAATCCGATCCCGCGCCGTGGGAGGAAATGACATCGTTGTAGATGTCCCGGGCCTGGTCGAGCTCGTCGATCTCCTCGTAGCACGCTGCGGCCTCGAGCTTCGCCGTTACCCCCCACATGCCGCCGGTCCTCAGGTATGGAACCCGGAGAAACTCACGCACGGCCTCGCCGCACCTGCCCAGATTCTTTAGGCTGATGCCGGACCAGTAATGCGCCCGTCCCTGCTGTTCCTCATTCTCGGCGATACCCGGAATGCGGCTGTAGACCTCGTACGCCATCTCGTAACGGCCCGCCTGGCCGTAACAGAAGCCGCGGTTGAAGAAGATCTCGATGATCCCCTCGCCTTCCGGAAACAGCTCCGTCACCATGCGCCACGCCTGTGCGGCCTTGTCGTATTCTTCCAGTTCCTGGTAGACCGTGGCGACGTTCTTGAGGGCGCCGAACCTCAGGCCGGCGTCGCGGGAGGCCTCGGCCGCCAGTGTGTAGTTCTCCGCGGCGAGATGCAGGTTGCCGGCCCCGAACTGGGCGGAGGCGAGCTTGAAATAGACCTGGTCGATGATCGGTGATTGCGGTGACGTTTGTGCGAAGGTGTTCAACTTGGCGATGGCCTCCTCGTATCCGCCGCGTTTCATGTCGCAGACGGCGAGATGATAGAGCGCCCGCGTCGCCGCATCGGTGCCGGGATACTTCTCCCTGAGCGCCTGAAGGGTCGCCTCCGCCTCCCCGCACCGCCCGCGCTCCACCTCGACGCTGCCCTGCTCGAGATACACGGCCGGAACCGCGCGGTGATCGGGACACGATCCGAGGAGGGATGCGAGATCCTCGTGCGCCCTCTTGAAATCATCATTGTGGAATCGCACCCTGGCACGCGAGCCGAGTATCCCGCACGTATCGGCATCGGCGAATTTCAACGCCGCGGAGTAGGCGGAGATCGCGGATTCGTACTCCCCCACCGCGGACAGTACGTCGCCCAAAAGCTTCAGGTTGTCCGTCGAACGTTCGAGGGTGACGAGCTCCTCGACGAGCGGCCGCGCCTCGCCGCTCTCACCCTTCTCGTGAAGCCGCTGCCCGAGCTTTCGGAGGAGCCGTACGCGAAGGCCCCGGTCGATATTCTCCTTTTCCACGATACGTGTCAGGATCGAATCCGCCCGTGCGATCTCACCGGCCTGCTCGAGGGCCAGCGCCTCCCGGTATGCCACCTCGTCGGCACGGTTCGATCCGGGATAGCGCGCGGTGAATTCGATATAGGTACGGGCCGCCTGATCGAACCGGCGCCTGAAATAATGGCAATCCCCGATTCGCAGTGCGCACTTCTCCGCGAGGGAGCGGTTCGGCACCTTCTCGAGACAGCGGGAATACGCGGCGGCCGCCTCGTCGTACCGCTTGAGCTCGAGGAGCGTCTCCCCGAGATCGTACAGGACCGGCGCGGCCCGCCGGTCATCCCCGTACCGCCCGACAAACTCCTCGAACGAGCGGCTCGTCGCCTCCAGATCGCCTCCCATCCGGTTGAGGTATCCATACTTCAGCAATGCCTCTTTCCCCTCGGGGCCTGACGGATCCGCCTGGAGCAGTTCCGCGCACAACACCCGCGCGCTGTCGGCCGCCCACTGCTCGCCATCACGCGCCATCCCGTACAGAACGTCTATCTTGATCCCGGCGGCCCACCGGCCGGCCGGTCCCCCACCGTACAGTTTCGAGAACTCGTCGAGCTTCGCGAGCTTCGCCCGCGGTTTGAGCTCGGAGAGCTTGTATTCGAGATAATCGCGATGTGCACGCATCCCGTACGTCGTCCCGACGAAATCGCGGGCGATATCCCACCACATCGACATGGCCCGCGCGCGCGCGTTCGAATCCGGTTCTCCGCGCGCCGTGGACCTCTCGTAGAGCCGCGCATGCGTCTTTCCGAGGTAGTAGCGGGCCTCGGCGGCTAGGGTGTCGGGCAGTTGCATCTCGAGCGCCCGATCGAGAATCCGGGCCGCCCCCTCGGGATCCCCCGCGCCTTCCAGCAGGGTGACCGCCGTGCGTACGCGCCGCACCGCCTCCGGTGCATCGCTCACCGCGGTGCGTGCCAGGGCCCTGGCGGTCGCCTCATCCCACCGGGGAACCGCCGCGAGGTAGGCGAGACGCCGCCCGGCCTCCTCCGAGAAGCGACCACCGGGGAACCGCTCAACGAGCGTCTCGTACCCGGTCCGGGCGCCGCCGGCGTCGCCGATTCGCTGCCGCGCCTCGCTCGAGCGCCACAGCGCCTCCTCGGCCATCTCCCCGTCCCGGTCCTCACCGACGATCATCTCCCAGTAGCGGATCGCCGAAACGGTGTCGGCGAGATCCCGGACGGAGAGCTCGGCGAGATGCGCGAGAATCGTTACATCGTCCATGCCGCTGTTCGCCTCGAGGAGCGCGAGGTGGTAGAGCCGGGCCGCCTCACGCGGCGCACCGCCCTCGGCACGGAGCTCTGCCTCGAGCACCAGTCCTTCCCTCATGCGCGGCGAGGCGGGATAGGTCCGCCTGAACGAGGAGAGCACTCCGAGCGCATCGTCCCTCCTGCCCGTCCTGGCCAGAATCTTGCCCCGGTAAAGGGCGAGAACCCCCATCGTGTCCTGGACGGCACCATGCGCAAGGCATGTATCGACCATCTCGAGCGCACGATCGTAGCGGCCAAGGTTCCAGGCCGCGTCGATCGCCCTCGTGAACACGTCTCCCCTTCGCTCCGCTTCGGGGAACCGGTCGAGATACCGCTCGGATGCCTCGAGGATGTCACGATCGTTTTCCCGCCGCGCGTATATCTCGATCAGGTTGAACATCCCCTTCTCCTGGAGTGTTTTCTCCTTGTACCGATCGACGACACGCTGGAAATGCATCTCGGCGCGATCGGTGTCGCCCCGTGAAAGGGCCCACTCGCCGAGCTTGACGAGCGCCAGCGCCGCCACGGGGGATGCGGGAAACTGGGACACCAGATCTTCGAGCACCTTCTCGGCCCCCAGATCCCTGCCGGTGTTGACCAGGGCCAGGGCGAGGCTGTAGGTTGCGCGCGGCACGAGATCGGATTGTCCGTACTGGCTGATCAACCGCTTGAAAACGCCTGCCGCCTCCTCCGACTCGCCGGCCGACAGCAGGCATTCTCCCCCCTCGAGGAGCGATTCATCGACGAGCGCGCAATCCCCGCTCTCGTCCAGGACCCTCAGGAATTCGACGGCGGCCTCCCGGTACCGGCTGAGCGCCTTGAAGATGCGCCCGCGATAGAATCGCGCCTTGCAGGCCTTCTCGTCGCCCGCGTACGCCTCGAGAAACCGCTCGAAGATATCGAGCGCCAGGGCCGCCTTGCCCGCCTGCATGTACGTCTCGCCGGCGCCGATCAGGGCCTCGTCCCTGAGCGTGCTGTAGGGATATCGCTCGGCGAAGCGGAGAAACTCCTCGGCCGCGGCGACGAACATGCCATCGCTCTGAAGCTTCCTGGCGAACCGGAAATCCTCCGTCTCCCCCGCGCTCGCCGGCCGCGGGAAGAGGTGAAACAGCCCGAGAATCGAGACGAGTAACATGCGGCAGAATAACTTCGCAACGCCTCTGTTCAAGAAAATTCCTCCTTGGAAAGAGGGAGGCGGCACAGTCAAAAAAGATAATTTAAATTAGCAAATAGATAGAGTCAGGTCAACAGCGAAGGGACCGCGCGCGGCCACCCTCCATCGTGGTGCGGCGGTTCATGGCGTCAGCCTGTTCAGCAGGCGGGGGAACGGGATCGTCTCGCGCACATGCTTGATCCCGCATACGTACGCCAGGGTGCGCTCGAGGCCGAGTCCGAAACCGGAATGCGGGAAGGCGCCGTAGCGGCGGAGATCGAGATACCACTCGAACGCCTTGCGGGGCAGTTTGTGCTCCTCGAGCCTCCGCTCGAGAACCGCGAGATCGTGAATGCGCTGGCCGCCGCCGATGATCTCGCCGTACCCCTCGGGAGCGAGGAGGTCGACGGAGAGGCTGAGCTCGGGATTACCCGGATCGGGTTCCATGTAGAACGCCTTTATCGCGGCCGGAAAACGGTGCACGAAGACCGGCCGGTCGAAGCTGCCGGCGAGCAGCGTCTCGTCCTCGCCCCCGAAATCGCTCCCGTACTCGAAATCGATCCCCTTCGACCTGAGCATCCCGACCGCTTCATCGTACGAGATACGGGGAAAAGGCGCCTTGACCTGCTCGAGAGAGGAGACGTCGCGTTCCAGCGTGTCAACGAGCAGGGTACGGTACTCGGCGAGCGAGCGCCCGACGATCTCGACCACGAAATCCTCCGCCAGCCGCATGATATCATCGAGATCGGCAAAGGCGACCTCGGGTTCGACCATCCAGAACTCTATCAGGTGACGCCGCGTCTTGGACTTCTCCGCTCTGAAGGTCGGTCCGAAGCAGTAGACCTTCCTGAACGCGGCGGCCGTCGCTTCATTGTAGAGTTGTCCGCTCTGCGTGAGGTAGGCCCTGTCGCCGAAGTAGTCGGTTTCGAAGAGGGTCGTCGTTCCCTCGCACGCGCTCGGCGTGAAGATCGGTGTGTCGCAGCAGACGAATCCCCGATTATCGAAAAATTCACGGATAAAGCGTATCAATCCGGCCCTGATGCGGAGTATCGCGTTCTGGCGTGAACTCCGCAGCCAGAGGTGGCGGTGATCGAGAAGGAACGGCGCGCTGTGCTCCTTCGGCGTGATGGGGTAATTCTCGGCGATCTGGATCACCGAGAGGCCGGTTACGCGCAGCTCGTACCCGCCGGGTGCACGCGCATCCTCCCGCACGGTGCCGGAGACCTCGACCGACGATTCTTGCGTGAGCTGCGCGGCACGATCAAAGATCTCCTGTCCCGTTACCGAAAGGTCGAGGACGCATTGGACGATCCCCGTACCGTCCCTGACGATGATGAACTGTATCTTTCCGCTGGATCGCCTGTTGTAGACCCACCCCGCGAGTTGCACCTCGCCACCCACGTGTGAGCCTATCGATTCAATCTCGGTACGCACCATTTCGCACTCCCTCGTGTGCCCCCTCTGGAGCAATAGATCCCGATATCGCCGTATTCCTAGTATGTAACACCCGGCTCACCCGTTGTAAATACTGAAATGACTCCCCACTACCGCTTTCGTGCCGGGCCGGGGCGGCGGCACGGTTTTTGCCGAATCCCCTTGAAACGAAGGAAATCAGTGGTCGGCAAGTTCGAGATCCGATCGAATGCATTTAAAAATATAACCTTACGGATGAACATGAACCGCGTGAAATCTTGTCTGTTCTTCTCTCTGTGCGTCATCGTTGCAATTTGCACAGCGACGCCCTCCCATACCCTCGACCGCGTGGAGGATCCCCAACTCCACCGGTACGCCTCGCTGGAGATCGCGCGGGGAGCCCCCGCGCTCGAGGTCCCGGCGCGCGTTCTGTACCGTGAAGCGCTGGAGCTGCTCGACGGGGGAGACTGGCGTGAAGCCCGGGAGCGGCTGCTCGTCGCTGCGAGCCTCGCGGAGGGCTACCCCGACCCGCTCCTGACCCTGGCACGTATCGAACTGCTCCACGGAGAAACGGGTTTCCTGCTCCACGTCGTCGAGGGACTCGCGCGCGCCTCGAAGAGCTTCTATTACCAATCGATCCTCGCGGCCAACGCATCGTTGCTCCTCGCCGCCTGCCTGGTGGGAACACTCCTGGTCGTGCTCGTCGTGCTGGCGATCAAACACTGGCCGCTGATCGATCATTGGGTGAGTGAACGGTACGCGCGGCGATTCTCCACCGCCCCGGCGGGCTGGGTGAGCATTGTCGTCCTGATCGCCTTCGCCTCCATGCGGCTCGGCATCGCCCTGTACATCGCGGCACTCTTCGTGATCGTATGGTCCTGCGTTCGACGCAGGGAAAAGGCGCTGATACTCGGACTGGCGGTTGTCGTCTCTGCGGGCTCGTTCCTCGCCCGCTACAGTAACGCCTTCATCCCGGCCCTCGATCCGGGAAGCATCACGCACCGGCTCATGCTCGTGAATGAACGGGGAACGGACGAACGGCTGGTGGATACAATCGCCGGAATAGACGATCCGGCGTACCGGGCGGAGCGCGAGTACGCGCTGGGCACGCTGTTGTACCGGCTTCATGAATACGGCGCCGCCAAGTACCATCTCCTCAATTCGGTCTCGGAACGAAGCGATTTCGTGCAATCATACCTCGCCCTCGGCAATGTCTACTTCATGGAGGGCGAATACGACAAGGCGCTTGCCGGCTACCAGAACGTCGTGGCGCTCGATTCGACGAACGCCCTGGCGTACTACAATATCGGGCAAACGTACATCAAGAAGATGTTCTTTTCGAAATCGAGCGCCGCGCTCGAACGGGCGGGCAAGCTGGGTATCGAACGGTACCTGGCGGCGAACCTGTCGTCCCGCCTGATGAACCTCGCCGTCTACGAAGGTGGATTCGATAACGCCACCCTGTGGTCGCTCGCCTTCCGGGAGGGAACGGCCCGCGACCATGTGTATCTCAGCGAAGTGCTCCGGCCCTATCTGCTCTTTCCGTTCGAACGGCTCTGGATTCTGCTCGCGGCCAGCGTCGCCGCGGCGATCATGATCTGCAGGAAAGCGCCGCGCGCATGGGGAGTATTCCGCTGCGACAATTGCGGCTCGGCGACCTGTGACAATTGCGCCGATACGGAGACCGGTCTGCGGCTTTGCAGTAACTGCTCGCGCGTTATCAGCGACCTATCCAGTGTGAAGGTGATGGAAGCGCTCCTCCGGCACCGGCGCCACAAGATGTATGCGCGGGCAAACCGCAGCGCAATCACGTGGAGAAGCATGTTCTGGCCCGGCGCATCGTACGTGTACCACGGCCAGTTGCACGCCGGCGTCATACTGATGCTCATCAACATGGGCGCGTTGCTCATCCTCGCGTGGCATGGATTCTACTTCAAGGACTACCGTGCCCTCACGATCTCCGCTCCACTCTGGAGAACGATCGCGCCGATCGTGGTGCTCTCGATGGGATTCGTCCTCTCTATGAAGGCGAAGAAACCGCAGAATCCGCGGAACTACAGGATCCTTCCACCCGAGATGTGGATCGAGACGCGAGAGCGGGAAAACGCTGGCAGGAAGCCGCCGGACGACGAACCCCCCATACCGGGACCACCGCCGATCGTCGACAAGTCGATGCAGCCGATGGGATCTTTTATCGACCTCTAGAAAGGATTCTCGATGGCTCTCGAGGGCAATGCAAAAGATTTTGGGCTGAGTGAAATCCTCCAGCTGATCGCGCTTCAGAAGAAGTCGGGGCTGCTGTCCGTGACGGGGGAGCAGAATATGGCCATCTTCTTCCAGGACGGCATGATCATCTCGACGAGGGACCGGCGAAGCTTCGCTCACGATCCGCTCAAGGATTACCTGTTCAGGTACGGCTTCATCCACAGCGCCGATATGAGCAATTTCCAGCGGATCCAGGCGGAAACCAAGCTCGACCTGCCCGACATACTCATTTCGGAGAAGTACTTCACACCGGATGAGCTCGCCGTCATATTCACCGAGCAGATCCAGGAATCGATCCAGGAAGTGCTGATCTGGCCGAAGAGCTTCTACAAGTTCATCTCGGGGAGTAATGTGCTCCAGGGGGTCACCTACTTCGCTCCGATAAAGGTCGAGGGCATACTGATGGAAAGCATGCGCCGCATCGACGAATTCCCCGAGCTCGAGCGGATCTTCCCCCACGAAAACACGATACTCAAGAGGATCGATGCACCCCGCCAGAATCCCCCCGAACTCGACAGGTACGAAGCGACGATCTACGATCTACTCGAACGGGAATCGAGCCTCGGCGATTTGATCACGCATGCCCGCATGACGCGTTTCTGCACCTATGAAACATGCAAGAACCTGCTCGAGAAGGGACTTCTCGAGATCATCACCGAGCCGGCATCGATCAAAGAGGAGACGCGGGTGGAGCTCTCCGAGCACCGCACGAACCGGAGGAAACGGTCTGCTCCCGCCTTTGCGGCGGCATGTCTCCTCCTCCTGAGCTTCGCCGTTGGTGAATTCGCGGTGCCGTTCCTGTCGCCGCCGGGGTGGCGCGCGCGTTCGCACGTGGCGCCCCGCTCTATTCCCGCTGCCGTCGGACAATCGCTCGCCGGCTCCCTCGAGGAACTGGCCCTCCGGCATAACGAGGCGTCCATCCGGGAGGGGCTCGAGGAGTACTTCGCCGAACAGGGCTCGTACCCGTTCACGCTCGATGTGCTCGTGGTACGCTCGTTCGTACCGGTGGAGATAATCGAGCGGGCGCAGCAGGGCAATCTCCGGTATCGCCTCGAGCAGGCCGGTTCGGCCTATTCACTCGTGAGAGATTGAAAGCGGATCCCCGGCCGGACGCCGCTCCCCGTCTCGCGGCACGCACATCCCGCAGCCGGAGCGGTAACGGGGAAGCACCTCAACGGTCCACGCGGAACATGCCGAATCCCTTGAGAAGCGGGGTAAGCACCGCCACGGCGTTTATCGCCCTCCCCTTGAGATCCTCGCACCAGAACATACCGCCGCGGCCGAGCTTGATCCGGAGGCTGAGCGCCGAATCGATGACATATACCCCTTCCCTGCGAAGGTTGTACCGCTCGATCCGGCGATTCGGGGCCGGCGGGTACATCGAGAATGCCGCCCGGTACCCCGCCCGGGACGCTTCCCGCGCGATTGCAGGAGTTGTCAACCCGAACGGGTAGGAAAGCGAGCGTACCGGCGCCGCCACATGCCCCTCGATGGCGCGCTTGGAGGAGAGCAGCTCGGTGCGCACCGCCGCCGTGGGAAGACGCCTCAGGTCGCGGTGTGTGCACGTGTGCGAACCGAACGTGAATCCCCGTCCGGCGAGATCGCGTATCTCGTCCCAGTCGAGATGCCGGAATCTCCTCCCCGGCAACCGCAGCTCCCATTCGTTCTCGCGGCCAACGAAATCGCTGATGAGGAAAATCAGTGCGGGTATGCCGCGTCGTTCGAGGATCGGTACCGCACCATCGAGCAGTTCCCGGTACCCGTCATCAAACGTGAGCAGGACCTCGCGGGCCGAGCCTCCCCGCTCGCCCTCCAGCACCCCGAGGAAGGCCTCCTCGTCGATGAATCGATAACCGGCATCGAGCAGTGCGTCGATCTGGGCGGCGAACCGGGCGGGCGGCATCCATGTTCCGCCGAATTCAAACGATGTGACCTTGTGGTAGGCGAGAACGGACGGGAAATTCCCGGGCGGGAACCCCCAACGAATGCGCCACATGATGTGGAGCGCCGCCGCGACGGTCAAGATGAGAAGTGCCCCGCTCAGCAGATACATGATACCCCGGGGAAAACAGGCCGTGCCCGCGAGCGGGCGGTGCGTCACTCCATCAGCCGGTATGGCCGAAACCACCCGATCCACGCGATGTCGGGTCGAGCTCGGTCAGTTCCACGAGAGAGACCGGCGGAACGCGGGCGAATACAAGCTGGGCGATGCGGTCGCCGCGGCGCACCACGTGATCCGTGTCGCCGAAGTTGAACAGCAACACCTTGACCTCGCCGCGGTAATCGCTGTCGATCGTACCCGGGCTGTTGAGAAGACCGATTCTGTTCTTCATGGCGAGCCCGCTCCGCGGGCGGACCTGTGCCTCGTACCCCGCCGGAATCGACAGCTCGAAACCGGCCGGTACCGGCCGGACGGTTCCGGAACATATCACGATATCCTCCCCGCAGGCGGCAAAGATGTCGTAACCGCTTGATCCGTCCGTCATCCGCCGGATTCGGGGCAGGTCCCCGTAATGCGGCAGGTACCGGATGTGGACATCGATCGATTCGCACCGCTCGCTCAATGATGTTTCCCTTCTTCGAGACGCCCGGAAGATCCGGCCGTCGCTTCGGGGACAAGGTTGCGCAGCCCGATGGGACCGCACGTGACATAGGTCAGATCCTTCTCCGCGAGGAACGCGGCCGCGGCCGCCGACACCTCGGTCGCCGTGACGCGATCGATACGTTTCAACACATGCGCAAAGGGCTCGTACCCGCCATGGTAGATTTCACCGTGAAAGAGCTGGAAGAGCCTGAATTCGACGCTCTCTATCCCCAACACGATGCTCCCCTTGAGCTGCGCCTTGGCGCTCGCCAGCTCCGCGTCGGTGATCCGCCCGCTCCGGAGCGATTCCAGATCGTCACGGACGATCTCGAGTGCACGCGGCGCCTTCTTCGGATCGACCGAGAAAAAGATGTACAGCACGCCCGTGTCCCGCCAGAATTGCGCATTCGCCAGCACCGAGTATGCGAGCCCGCTCCGCTCGCGTAGGCTCTGGAACAACCGGGAGGACACACCGCCGCCCAGGATATTGGCGAGCCCCAGTACCGCGTATCTCCGTTCGTCCGCTGCGGGCACGGTCCGGCACCCGATGACGATATGGGACTGATTCCCGTCCTTCCGTATGAGCGAATGGACACGCCCCCGGGTCGAACCCGGAGCCTCGCCGTTTGTCCCGCGCCGTTTCCTGCGGAATGTGAACCGCCTGTCGAGGATCGAAACGACGCGGTCGAGCGGTATATTTCCGACGAATCCGATGCAGGCGTTTCCCGCGGTATACGTTTTCGCATGAAACCCGAGCAGATCCTCCCGCGTGCACCGTGCAATATCGCTCTGGTAGCCGGTAATCGGGTCCCCGAGCGGGTGCCTCCTGAAGATCGTTCGGAAGAAGAGCTCGTGCGCCATCTCCTCCGGTGAATCCTGGATACTGCGGATCTCCTCCTGTACGACCCTGCGCTCAAGCCTGAAGGCCTCCGGCGGAAGGGATGGATGGAGGATGATATCGGCGAATATGTCGGCCAGCTGCGGGAAATGATCCTCGATGACCCTTCCGTTATAGCAGGTCATCTCCCGGCCGGTGAAGGCGTCCCACTGCCCGCCGATCGACTCGAGCTCGAGCGCGATTTCAAGGGCGCTCCTCCGCCTTGTCCCCCTGAACACGGTGTGCTCGAGGAGATGGGAGAATCCGCGTTCGGATCTCTGCTCGTCACGGGAGCCCCGGGTGAAGTAAACACCGAAGGCGACGGTGGGAGAGAACGGATTCTTCTGGTGGAGCAACGTTGCTCCGGATTGGAGAACTACCCGGCGTGGACGGGGAAGTCGTAACATGGGCCGCGTTAGAGAAGAACCTTTCTGCTGAGCCGTATCTTGCCCTCGCGGTCGATACCGATCACCTTCACGTCGATCTTCTGGCCGAGCTTGAGTACATCTTCGACCTTGTTCACGCGCCGCGTGTCGATTTCGGAGATATGGAGAAGACCGTCCTGGCCCGGCAGGATCTCGACAAAGGCGCCGAAGTTGACGATGCTGCGCACAGTTCCGCTGTACACCTTGTCGATCTCGGGTTCCGCCGTGATCTCTTCGATCATCTCGAGAGCCTTTTTGCCTCCCTCCTGGTCGACAGCGGCGATCGTCACCGTACCGTCATCCTCAATGTCGATCTTTGCGCCGGTCTCATCCTGGATATGCCTGATCATCTTTCCGCCGGGGCCGATTACTTCCCTGATCTTGTCGATCGGGATCTTGATCTGTACGATCTTCGGCGCATACGGGGAAAGCTCTTCACGCGGTTTCGCAATGGTTTTATTCATGACGTCGAGGATCTCGAGACGCGCGCGCCGCGCCTGTTCGAGGGCCTGTTCCAAGATCTGCTTGGATATGCCGTGCACCTTGACATCCATCTGGAAGGCGGTGATGCCGTCGCACGTTCCCGTCACCTTGAAATCCATATCCCCGAGGTGATCCTCGAGTCCCAGTATATCGGTGAGGACGGCGTACGAGCCATTCTCCATCACGAGACCCATTGCGACACCGGCAACGGCCTTGGGAATCGGCACGCCGGCGTCCATCAGGGCGAGGCTGCCGCCGCAGACTGTCGCCATCGAACTCGAACCGTTCGATTCGAGAATATCCGAGACAACCCTGATCGTGTAGGGAAACACCTCATCGACGGGGATCAGGGGTTTGATCGCGCGCTCGGCGAGGGCGCCATGGCCGATTTCACGCCGGCCGGGCCCGCGGAAAAATCCCACTTCCCCAACACTGAATGGGGGGAAGTTGTAATGGAGCATGTAGTTCTTCCAGCTCTCCCCTTCCAGATCGTCTATCCGCTGCTCGTCCGAGGAGGTTCCGAGGGTCGTCACCACGAGACTCTGCGTCTCGCCGCGGGTGAAGAGTGCACTCCCGTGCGTCCTCGGAAGGACGCCCACCTCGCACGAAACGTCGCGCAGCTCATCAAACCGCCTCCCGTCGGTACGTATCTTCTCTTCGAGGATCAGCGAACGGACCACCTCGCGTTCGATCTCGTGCAATATCTCCTTGATCTTGGCTTCCGCTTCGGGAAATTCCTCCGCGTACCGCTCGAGCGCCTCGCCCTGCAGCTCGGAGAGGGCCCGTGCGCGGATCAGCTTGCCCTTTACACGGGTTCTCGTTTTGACCTCACCGAGGTAATCGCCGCGAATTCTCCGTCCGAGCTCCTCGTTTTTTTCAGGCGGTGAGAAGCTCCGCTTACGGGGGCACGTGCATTCGGCGAGAAATTCGCGCTGGAACGCATTCATCGATCGTATATTCTCGTGCCCGAACTCGAGTGCTTCGACGAGTTGCGCCTCTGAGATCTCTCCGGCGCCCCCCTCGACCATGATGATCGCCTCGTCGGTACCGGCGATCACGAGATCGAGGCCGCCTTCATCCACCTCGGAAAATGTCGGATTGACTATGAACCCGCCGTCCTTGTACCCGATACGGACACCGCTCAGTATCGCACCGAACGGTATATCGGAGAGCGCGAGCGCGAGGGAGGCCCCAGTGATCCCGAGCACGTCCGACTGGTGCTCCTGATCGCTGCTCAGCACGCTGCACGCGACCTGCACCTCGTACCGAAAACCCTCCGGGAACATCGGTCTGATCGGCCGGTCGATCAGGCGGGCGCCCAGCGTTTCCTTCTCTCCCGGCCGCCCTTCGCGTTTAAAGAAACCGCCGGGGATCTTGCCCGCGGCGTAAAATTTCTCCCGGTACTCTACGAACAGGGGAAAGTAATCCCTGTCCGATTCGGTTTCCTTGGACGCCACGGCTGTGACGAGCACGACGGTGCCCATCTGACCGACCAGAACGGATCCGTCGGCCTGTTTGGCCATACGTCCCGTCTCGAGAAAAAACTCTTTTCCACCATACGTTCTACGTTTCAAAACCATTCTTTCTCTTGCCTCCACAATCAAATGCTCATTCACCGCGGTGGGTGAAACATCACAGACATCTAACGGAATCTCTCGGATCTCGGCAGGTTACTTCCTGATATTCAGATCCTTGATGATCTGTCTGTACTTATCGATCTTGTTCTTCTTCAGGTAATCGAGCAGCTTCCTGCGCCGTCCCACCATCTTGAGCAAACCCCGCCGGGAAGCAAAGTCCTTCTTGTGAACCTTGAAATGCTCCGTCAGGACGTTTATTCGCTCGGTGAGAAGAGCGATCTGTACTTCCGGCGATCCCGAATCATTCTCGTGTAAGCGGAACTTGCTGATTACATCACTCTTCAACTCTTTTTGCAGTGCCATCGCAAACACCTCCTTGCACCCGCGTTGATAACACGATGGCAGCAGACGGGCACCTCCCCATCCGCCTCACAACTGCATATCGAACCGTTTCCATGGGTTCGCGTACCAAACATACATAAAAGGGCCGAATTGTCAATCTTTCTTTTGCAGGATTGCCAGTGCGCTCTCGCGGTCCCGATCGAGCTGCGCCTTGAGCCCGGCGGGACCGTCGAATGTTTGTTCGCGTCTCAGGTACATCAAACAGTGCACGCGGAGGCGCCGCCCGTACAGATCGCCGGAGAAATCGAAGAGGTGCACCTCGATGCGCCGCTCGCCCCCGGCGTGGAGAGTCGGGGCAGCCCCGATATTCATCATGCCGCCGTAGACCGCATCCCCGACGTCGACCTCGACAACGTATACACCACCGGCGGGAAGAATCTTGTCCTCCGATCGAACCGATACGTTCGCCGTGGGATATTCGAGCCCCCGCCCCAATCCTTCACCCCGCACGACATCCGCATCGAAAAAGAAATGCCTGGCGAGGCACCGCGCTGCTTGTTCGATCCTGCGCTCCGCGATGGCCCGCCTGATCTTCGTGCTGGATATCACGCTGCCGCCGACGACGACCGGCGGGACGACCGTCACGCCGAATCCGGCGGCCCTCCCCGCCTCCACCAGTTGATTCTGGGAACCGCGCCGGTCGCGTCCCAGGTGAAAATCATACCCGATCACGAGATGGATCATCCCGAATCCCCCGACGAGCCGCCGGTGGATGAAGTCACGGTACTCCATCCGTGCGAATTCCAGGGTGAATCGCTCGACATAGATCACATCGATATCGAACTGTTTCAGGATCGACAGTTTCTCGTCGAGCGTCGTGAGCAACGGCGGGGCCATCTCCGGATGTGTCACGCTCAACGGATGTCGATCGAAGGTGATGAGGACGGACCGGTTCGCTCCCGTTTCCCTTTTTTTTGCCGCCAGCGAGTGGATGACCTTCTGGTGCCCCAGATGCACGCCGTCAAATACGCCGATGGTGATTACCGTATCCCGGAGCGGATGCCCGCCGGTATCCGCGCTGGTGATGATTTCGGTCATGACAGCTTCCCTGCATCGCGTTGTTCGCCGGCGGGTGTATCCCTGAACACGCGCCTGATCTTCAGCATTCCACCCGGACCGACATCGCAGATCGCTCCGAGACCGCCATCCGGCCCGAGGAGCCGAACCGTGATCCCCGCGTGGAGCAATGCCCCCCGCAGGCGGGGAACCATGCCGTTGAGGAGATCGTGCGCCTGCGTTCCCGACATCTCCAAGGCGGGCAGATGCCGCATGGCCTCGGAGAGGGAATACCCCGACTCAGGATCGAGCCGGTCGAAGGCATCGTCACGAACGGCCTCCTCGATCGTGAAATGCCCGACCCGTGTCCGCACGAGGCTCAGCAGGTGGGCGGGGACGCCCAGTGCCTGCCCGATCTCCTCGGCCAGCACCCGGATATACAATCCCCGCGAACAGAATACCTCCACCCGGAAAACGGGAAGTTCGCACCGGATCAGGGTGATCTCGTATGTTTCGACCTCACGGGGCGTTCGCTCGATCCGCCGCCCCATGCGGGCGAGTACATAGAGAGGCTTGCCCTTGTGCTTCAAGGCGGAATACATCGGCGGCACCTGGGCGCGCTTTCCCACGAAGCGGGGAAGAACATCCGCGATTTCGCGCTCGGTGATGTCTTTCCAGTCACCCTGCTCAACGACCGCCCCGGTGGCATCGTTGGTGTCGGTCGCCTCGCCCAGTTTGATATCGGCTATGTACCGTTTCGGAAGATCCATGAGGAAGTTGGAGAGCTTCGTCGCCTCGCCGGTGAGCAACAGCACCAACCCCTGCGCCTGCGGATCGAGCGTACCGGAATGTCCCACCTTCACGGCGGAAACGGCCTTCCTGAAACGGCGGATGCAGTCATACGTGGAGAGACCGCTCGATTTGCAGACAGGCAATATCCTATTGTCCAACGTCATACGCATTTCATCGTTATCCTCGGCACGTCAAGGATCCGGGGAGTTCTCCTCTCCGGCGAGGAGCTGTCGGAGCCCGCCGATGATGATGGCCTTCGCCTCCTCGAGGGAACGGCGCACGGTCAATCCCGCCGCCTTGCGATGCCCCCCGCCATCGAATTTTTCGGCGAGGGAGGCGACGTCGAAGCTGTTTCGGGAACGGAGACTGACCCTGATCTCGCGGGGGCCGATCTCCCTGAGCAGTGCGCTCAGCTCGACATCGTCGATCGATGCGGCATAATCGACGAATCCTTCGGTATCCTTGAAGGACGCCCCCGCCTCCCGGAGCATCTCGCCCGTGACAGAGAGGACGGCGATTTTTCCGCCGCCGTGCACCTCGAGAGACGCCAGCACCATGGCGAGGAGCTTCAGGGTCACGATGCTGTTCATGTAGATATGCTCCCGTGCCAGTTCGTAGGGATGCGCGCCGCGCTCGACGAGCCGCGCCGCCGTCTCCAGGGCCTCCACATTGGTGTTCTGGAACCTGAATCCGCCGGTATCCATCAATATGCCAAGATAGAGGGCATCAGCGATCTCCGGCGTGATGGCATCGGGTGCTTCCCAGGCGAGGTACCGGTACACCAGCACCGCGGCCGCCGCCGTATGCTCGTCGACGACGTTGACGGTACCGTAGCGCGTGTTCGTGGGATGGTGATCGATGTTGACGATCTGCCGCCGGCCTCCTTGACCGGCGATCACTTCGGCGCGCGCCGTCGTCGGCGAATCCAGCGCGACGATCACCTCGAATGTCAGTGCAGGAAGCATTTCGGCCGGAACGAACAGCTCGAATCCCGGCAACCGCGTGTACGCCTCCGGGATCTCTCCGGAAACGAAGCAATGAACCTGTTTGCCCCTCCCGGCGAGAAAACGGGCGACGGCCAGCATCGAACCGATACAGTCTCCGTCGGGATCGACATGGCCGGTGACGAGAAACCACTGGTTGGCATCCACAATGGACGTTATCGTATTGAATTCATTCCCGAATATCTCTTCGCTCATCACCGTCTTCTTCCCGTTCCTTTTCCTCGTCGTGGATCGTTTGAATGAGAGACTCGATCTCCATGGCCCTGTCGAGGGAGGCATCGTAGATGAAGACGAGTTCCGGTATGACCCGCAACCGCATGTGCCCACGAATCTGATTCCTGATGAAGCCGCTACAGCTCTGGAGGCCCGCTTCGACATCGGGCAGGTTATCACTGCCGCCGATGATGTTGTACAGGACCTTCGCCAGGGTGTAATCCTTCGACATCTTCACGCGCGTTATCGAAACGTTCGCCACGCGCGGATCCTTCACGCGGCGAACCAGAAGTCCCGCGATGAGCTGATGAAGAGATTCTTCGACGCGCGCCCTCTGTTTGTCGCCCATCGGGCAGCACCCCCTCCGTTATCAAATAAATTCCTTCTCGCACTCGAGAAGTACTATCCGGTGTTCCGCTTCGAGAAACGACACGATCGACTGGGTCGTCTTTTCAGCGCCGCGCCTCCCCGAGGAGACGGTGACGAGTCCCAGCTCGCTGCGCTGCCACTTGTTCTGAAAATCCGTTTCGCACAGGGCAACGTTGAATCTATTGCGAAGTCTCGCCTTGAGACTATTGAGGACGAATCTCTTTTCCTTGAGTGACGTGCAGCCGGGCAGGAGAAACTGGACCTTCAGGCGCGCAACGATCACACAGATATCCTC
>DATKWS010000031.1:0-4642 GCA_035529435.1 Patescibacteria group bacterium | reverse complement strand
TCGGATTCGTGATGAATACGAGACGGGGGGTCGTGATCGAGGTGGAGGGGGCGCCTGCGGCGATCGACGGCTTCGGCCGGCGGCTGCTGGGGGAGGCGCCGCCCCTGGCCCGCATCGATTCGATTGCCGCGGTGGTCGTATCGCCCACCGGTGGCGAGTCGTTCGAGATCGCGGCGAGCGATGAGCCGGGGAGTCCCGAGACCCTGTTCCCCGTGGATACGGCCGTGTGTGACGACTGCCTATGCGAGATGCGTGACCCCGGTGACCGGCGCTTCCGGTACCCGTTCATCAACTGCACGAACTGCGGTCCCCGTTTCACGATCATAGAGGGACTCCCCTACGATAGGCCCCTCACGACGATGAGCGGTTTCGTAATGGATCGGTTTTGCAATTCCCAGTACACGGACCCGCATGATCGCCGCTTTCACGCCGAGCCGGTGTCGTGTCCCGCGTGCGGACCGCGGCTGCGTCTGATAGACCCGGCGGGAGCGGAAATGCAGGGCGATCCCGTGCGCGTGGCACAGCGGCTCCTCGCCGAGGGCCGCATCGTCGCGATCAAAGGGCTCGGGGGGTACCATCTCGCCTGCCTGGCGAACGATCGGAATGCGGTGCTCCGTCTCAGGGAGCGGAAGAGGCGGCCGGCGAAGCCGTTCGCACTGATGTTCCGCGATCTCGGTGCCGTGAAGGAACACTGTCTCGTCGATGATGTGGAACGGAGGCTGCTCTCGTCCCCCGAAGCACCGATCGTGCTCCTGCGGCGGGCAGGATCAGGCCTGCCCGATGAGCTCGCTCCCCGGAACGGCTACATCGGTGCGATGCTGCCCTACACTCCCCTGCATCATCTGATCATGGAAGCATTCGACGTGCTTGTCATGACCTCGGCCAACTTCACCGACGAACCGCTCATATCGAATGAGGAAGAGCTGAGCGGTATCCTCGCCACGGTGGCGGATGCGGCACTCGTTCATGACCGCCGGATCGCCCACAAGTGCGACGACTCGATTCTGTTCGCGCCGGCCGGCACGGTCATCCCGGTCCGGCGGGCCCGGGGATTCGTTCCGGAGCCGATACCCCTCGTGCACGCCTCGCACGGGGCGATACTCGCCGTGGGCGGGCAGGAGAAGGGGACCTTCGCCGTCTCGAAGGGGGGTGCGGCCGTTCTTTCCCCGCACCTCGGCGATCTGGGCGATATCAGGAGCCAGCGAAATTTCCGTTCGGAGCTCGAGGATTTCCTGGCGATTCTCTCGGTCGTTCCGGAGGCGGTGGCCCACGATCTCCATCCCGATTACTTCACGAGCCGCCTCGCCGCGGAGCTCGATGTAGGGGTGAGGATCGCCGTGCAGCACCACCATGCCCACGCGGTGAGCGTGATGGTCGAACACGGTCTCGCGGAGCCCGTTGTTGCGGTCTGCTTCGACGGCACGGGATTCGGCGCCGATGGGAATCTCTGGGGAGGTGAGTTCCTGCTCGCACGGTATGCTGATTTCGAGCGCATCGCGCACGTGAAGTACCTGCCGCTCCCGGGCGGCGAGGCGGCGATCCGGGAGCCGTGGCGCATGGGACTCGTGCATTTGTGGAATGCGTTCGGCGCGGGTGTGCTCGATCTCGATCTGCCCGCTCCCTGCTCGCTCACCGGCCTGCCGGCCGGGGAAGTGCTCGGACTGGCCCGTCGCGGTATCAATGCGCCGCTCTCCTCCGGTATCGGGCGCCTGTTCGATGCGGTGGCGTTCATTCTGGGGTGCGGGGAACGGGTTACGTACGAGGCGGAGGCGGCGGTTGCGCTCGAGGCACTCGCCCTCGGCGGGGATGCCGGCAATCGCCTGTACCGTTTTGATACCAAGGATGATACCATGTGCATCATCGATCCGGCACCGGTGGTGAGGGACATAGTCAAGGAGCTGAGAGCGGGTGTTGCGCCGCAGGATATCGCCGCCGCCTTCCACGCGAGTGTGGCGGTTCTGATCGTCGAGCTCTCAGCCGGGCTCACGAGACGATACGGCGCTGGTGCGGTGGTGTGTTCGGGCGGCGTTTTCCAGAACCGCCTCCTCTGCGAGGAGATCGTGCGGCGATCCGGTTCGCTGCCGGTGCCGCTCTACCAGCATGAGATCGCGCCGCCGAACGACGGGGGGATCTCGCTCGGGCAGCTTCAGGTTGCCGCCGCGCGTATCGGGCGCGGCATGGTGTAGGGCATGGTGCACGGGTAACTGATATTTCGCACTGCGAAAGGGGCGTGGTAGAGAATGCCGGACAGGTCCGAACAGCGGATTCTCCTCGCACACGGCGGCGGGGGAGTGCTGATGCGGGAACTCGTTGCCGATATCGTCTCGAGAATCGGTACGGGTGCGGGCGGGGCCCTGCAGGACAGCGCCGTGCTGCCGGTGGAGAAGGGCCGGATCGCCTTTACGACGGATACCTTCGTCGTCAGCCCTCTCTTTTTTCCAGGGGGCGATATCGGCCGCCTCGCCGTCTGCGGTACGGTGAACGATCTCGCCGTGTGCGGCGCGCGCCCGCTGTACCTCTCCCTCTCGCTGGTCATCGAGGAGGGATTCCCGGTCTCCTCGCTCGTCCGCATTGTCGATTCGATCGCCGCTACGGCCGATGAGGCCGCGGTAACGGTGGTGACGGGCGACACCAAGGTCGTGGAGAGGGGAAAGGGCGACGGTCTTTTCATAAACACTTCCGGTATAGGCGTCGTGCCCGACGGCGTGGAGCTCTCGTCGGCGGCCGCACGTCCCGGCGATCTGGTCCTCGTGAACGGTCCCATCGGCGAGCATGGACTCGCCATTCTGAGCAGGCGGGAGGGGATCGATTTCGGTGGTGAGCTGCGGAGCGATACGGCCCCGCTCTCCAACGTCATCGTGCCCCTGCTGCGCGAGACGGTCGGTATCAGGGGGATGCGCGATGCGACACGCGGCGGTCTTGCGGCGGTTCTCAACGAGATGGCTGCCGACTCGCGGGTCTGCATCCGTATCGAGGAGGAGGCGGTGCCGATTTCCGCATCGGTACGTGCGGGGTGCGAGCTGATGGGATACGAGCCGCTCCATATCGCGAACGAGGGGAAATTCGTGGCCGTCGTGGATCGCAACCGCGCGGAGGAGGTGCTCGCCTTTCTCAAGGGGAATCCACTGGGGAGGGGCGCCGCCGTCATCGGCGAGGTGCTCGGGGAGCCGGGAGGCTGCGTCGTCGTGAAGACGCCGTTCGGTGGTGAGCGGGTGCTGGATCTACCCTACGGAGATCTCCTTCCCCGGATCTGCTAGGGGTGGTACCGGCCGATTTCGATCGGAGCGCAGGACTCGCCGGTCAAGGCTTTTCCGTCACCGCGCATCGGGGAGGCGCCGTTCAGGTCGCCGGTGTGATTTCCACTGAGATCGGATTGAGGAGGCGGTGGATGAGCTGGCTCCTGCTCCGTACCCGTAATATCTGGTAGATGGCGTACAGATTGTTTTTGACGGTTTTCTCCGTCACGCCGAGCTCCTCGGCGATTTCCCTGTTGCTCTTTCCCAGTAAGAGATGATAGAGGGTCTCCCGTTTCCGTCTCGAAAGATCCTCGATCTCCCTGCGGTCCTCCGGGATGGCCCGTTCGAGCATGCGTTCGAGTGCGCTTCCGGTCACCGGGGCGATGGCCCCCCTCCCGGTTTCGCCGGGTTGCGCGCATTCATCGATCGGTTGCGCCGCATGCTCCACCGGCGGGCTGGTGGTGGCAACGCCGTGATCGATCTCACGTCCGTCCCTGGAATGATCGAGGAGATACGATTGTACCAGGTGCAGTGATTGCACGCTCGACTCGAGGTCCGAGCGGATTCTCGAGGCGATGATCTCTTCTATCAGATAATTGAGATGGGCGGAAGGATTCGGCGTGGTGATGGTGCCGACAAGCGATTCCAACCTGCCGAGCTTTTGCTCGATCATCTCGAGCCGTGCCGAGAGGTTCTCGCCGGCAGCGACGGATTTCGACCGCTCCAGCTCCTTCAACAGGTGCTCGATTTCGATCAGGGTCTCCCTCACCTCCCCTGTCGAGGCTTTACGGCCGGGATCATCCTGCTTTGTGCTGTCCATGAGCTTGTCCATGATTTGAACTCGGCCTACCCCTCGCCCGTTACGGCCGGGTGCAGCCCGTTCCCTGTCTTCAGGACGATGCCGGAATCCGCAGGCCTCGGCCTCCCACACGCCGCCGACGCTCCCGCATAGACGTAATCGATTGTATTGATGTGCGCTCCAATGCCCAACGACGCCGATCTCGATATACGCAAGGTGTGTTCCATAACAGCGGCACACCGCGAATTTTATTTATTCTCTTTTATTGCAATATGTTATAATAATCACCGTGCCCGGTTTCCTGTGTCGTGTCAGGACGAATCCGACAAGGCGCATTTACCATTGTAAAATAATTTTAACTTCGCAATGGATACTATAATAAATGGAGTCTGTAGTAAGAATTTTCGTATGTAAACTTTGTTATGCATTCGGTAATAATAATTTACATTACCTATTCCCTTATAGTTTACATGTTAATCATGTTAGATCAAACTGTCTATAGGGTATATTCCCTGTTTTTTTTCCTATGGTTTTCTCCGTTCATGCAATGATTTATTGAGAACTTGCGTTATACGCCGGGACAATGTAGGTTCTTACCTGTGCCGCT
>DATKWS010000030.1:0-18261 GCA_035529435.1 Patescibacteria group bacterium | reverse complement strand
TCTTACCTTGCCCGTCATCGGAACGAAACGGACGGGCAGCGAGGAGAGAAGCTCGAGGCCCCCGGCTCGCTTCTCGTACACGTGAAGATTCTGGAAATGCTCCCCGACCGGTATCACCAGTCGCCCGCCCTCTCTCAGCTGCTCGACCAGCGGGCGGGGAATCTCGGGAGCGGCGGCCGTTACGATGATGCCGTCGAACGGCGCGGCCTCCGGCCACCCGTCATACCCGTCCCCCGCGCGCACCCTGATGTTTCCGTAGCCGAGCGAATCGAGCACGGCGCGTGCCCGCTCGGCCAGATCGGTGATGATCTCGATGGTGTAGACGGTATCGACGATCTCGGCGAGCACGGCGGCCTGGTACCCCGATCCCGTACCGACCTCGAGCACCCGGTGATCAGGCTCGCACCGCAGGGATGCGGTCATCAGCGCAACGATGTACGGCTGCGATATCGTCTGATCCCGGCCGATCGGGAGCGGGCCGTCGATGTAGGCGAGGGTGCGGACGTCGGATGGAACGAACCGGTGACGCGGCACGGTCCGCATCGCGGCGAGAACGCGGGCGTCATCGATACCGCGCGCGGCGATCTGGCGGCGGACCATCTCCTCACGCAGCTTCGAGAATGCCTGTTCACCCGAGGAGCACCCCGCCGAGGAGATCAGCGTGCTGAAGAAGATGCCGAGAAATCCGATCAGACAGGTGCGCTTCATGGCCGTTTTCTCCCCTTCGCCCCTATCGTCTCCGGGGGGAGGGACGCGCCTGCGGGGCATCGCCCCGCCCATTTCCCCCCTTCCCCGTCGAAAACCGTGAAAAGTTCTTTTAATCTAACGTATATTAGGCTTAGATTATTACAATTTTCAAGGGCTTTCAGCCGGTGCACGACGGCGTCGATGCCGGAATGCGCGCCACGCGGATCGAACCGGAGCACGCGATGAACGTCTTCAGGGCATTTCTCAACACGCGCCTCCACACCAAGATCCTGACCGGTCTCCTGGCGGGCATACCGGTCGGGTTGCTCCTCGGCCCGCGCGCCGAGGCGATCGAATGGGTGGGGACCCTCTTCATACGCCTGATAATGATGATCGTCGTGCCGCTCGTTTTTTCCTCACTGTTCGTCGGCACGGCGAGCCTCGGCGACATCCGGAGGCTCGGGCGCATCGGCGGAAAAACAATTGCCTACTACCTCTGTACGACCGCGATCGCCATCTCGATCGGTCTCGCGCTCGGCACCATCGTACAGCCGGGATCCGGGCTCGACGCTGCCACGAAGGACCGCCTGCTCGACTCGTACCAGACGGAGGCGGTGCAGAAGATCGAGATCGCGCGCGAGCGACCGAAGGTGTTCGACACCCTGATCCACATCGTACCGGAGAATCCATTGCGGAGCCTCGCCGAGGCGAACATGCTGCAGATCATATTTTTCGCGCTCCTCTTCGGGATCGCCGTCACGCTGGTGCCGGGGAACGGGGGAAAGATCATCATCCGGTTCTTCGACGCCGTCAGCGAGGCGATGATCCGGATGGTCCATATCGTGATGAAATTCGCCCCGATCGGGGTCCTCGCCCTGATCGCCGCCGTGGTGGGCAGGTTCGGCGCCGAGATACTGCTGTCCCTGCTGAAATACACGGCGGTCGTGATCGCCGGGCTCGCCGTTCACATGACGGTCGTCTACTCCTCGGCCGTCCGTATATTCTCCGGCATGAGCCCGCTCGCATTCTTCAGGGGAATACGTCCCGCGCAGCTGATCGCATTCTCCACCTCGTCGAGCAACGCCACGCTCCCCGTGACGATCGAATGCGCCGAGGAAAACCTCAAGGTCTCCGAGGAGGTGGCGAGCTTCGTGCTGCCGCTCGGCGCGACGATCAACATGGATGGAACGGCCCTGTACCAGGGAGTCGCTGCGGTATTCATCGCCCAGGTATACGGACTATCTCTCTCGTTCGGCGACCTTTTGACCATCGTCCTCATGGCGACCCTCGCATCGATCGGGGCGGCCGGAGTTCCCGGTATCGGCATCATAACGCTCACCATGGTCCTCCACCAGGTCGGCCTGCCTCTCGAGGGGATCGCCCTCATACTCGGCGTCGACCGTATCATCGATATGTGCAGGACGACGGTGAATATCACGGGGGACGCATCGGCGGCCGTCATAGTGGCCGCCTCGGAGGGGGAATTGGGAACCGGCGGCGCCGGTGCTCTGCGGACGCACCCCGGCGGCTGCGCCGGTAACAACAGCGGAGGCTGACCACGTCATGATGATTGTAGATATCGTATTTCTCGCGTTTCTCGCGCTGTCGATACTCGGCGCCACCATCTGGCGGACCGCGCTGTGGGGTCTCGGCGCATGGGGTGCCGTCTCCGTGCCGCTGGGGGTGCTCGTTGCGGGCATCGCCATCGTTATCTTCGCCTGGCAAGCGGCCGCCCGGCACCACCTCCCATCCCCGCGAAAACGCCGCGCGGGCGTGTGGCGCGCCGTCATCGCCTGTGTTGCGGCGTTCGTCATCCTCTGGCTGTTCCGGGCGCGCCAAGACCTGTGGGGAGAACGTCACGCGATCGCGACGGCGATCGAGCACGGCATGCTGCGGCGGCCCGGCGCCCCGCTGGGGACCGCCCTCAACTGGCTGTTCTACCGTTTCATGAACGCCACCTTTATCTGGAATGGTGCATCATCCTCCGCCCTGTTGAGCATCCTGGCGGGCACCGGCTTCGTCGCGGCGGCGATCGGCACCGCGGGGCTCTTCAGCCGGGAGGACGACGGGGGGGGGAGCGGCGCCACGCTGCTCGTCGCGAACGGCTTCGCCGTGGTCTTCTTCGGCGCGGGCGGGAATGCCCCCCTCGCGGCCCTGCTGGCCCTGCTCTTCATGTATGCGGCGCTGAGATTCGTCAGGGGTGAGATCCACCTGATCGTCCCCGTCATTCTGTTTCCGCTGGCCGTCTTCGCGCAACTCCCCACCGTCTACCTGGCGCCGGCGTTCGTGTATCTCTTCTGGTACGCCTACCGGTCGCCCGAAACGAGGCGGCAGGTCATTCCGGCGCTGGTGACGCTCATCGCCTGCTGGGCGGCACTCGAGATCGTTTTCGCCGCCGCACTGCATGGAAACGGACCGTCGCGGTACCTGATCTCGCTCTCCGCGGGGGTGATCCACGCACGGAGCAATCTCATCCACCGGGACGTGATGACGCATCTCCTCACCGCCGCAAACGGATTTCTCATCCTCGGCCCGGCATCGGCGGCGGCGCTGGTGCTCCTGCTCACGCGCACGACCGGCCGTCACGCCGCCGATGAGCGGACGCGCACCGAGGAACGGCTGCTTGCGCTGTGCGCCGCGCCCGCGATCCTCCTGTTCCTGGCGGCGGCGAAACGCATCGACGGGGGACTGCGGTGGGACGTCTTCGCCTCCACGGGACCGGCCCTCGCGCTGTACACGCTCTGCGCCCTCCGTCTGAGGACCGTGCATGCGGGAACGTTTCGCCGCGCGACGATCCTTCTCATCACGCTGGGCGTCGTTCACGCGGTACCGCTGATCGTCTGCAGCGTGCATGCGGGCACGGCGGAGAAACGGCTCCTCTCGCTGCCGTTGGAGCCCGGCAGGGGCTCATTCATTATCGCCGAGCGGGCCTTCGAGCACGAGGAATACGGAACGGCCTTCGACCGGTACACGGCCGCGATCGAGCAGGATCAGGGCAACCACATGGCCTACGCCCGCCTCGGCACGATCTACATGAAACGCGAGGAGTATATCGACGCCGTGACGAGTTACCTGGCCGCGGTAAAGCGCGCGCCGGAAAACCGCGAGTACCGGTTTTTGCTCTCCGAGGCGTATATCGGGAAGAACTGGCTCGAGGAGGCGATCGACAATCTCGAACAACTCACCGCCGCCTACCCGGACAGCGTCCGTTTCTGGCGGCGCCTCGGCTACGCGCGGAACCACAGCAATCTGTACCACGAGGCGATCGATGCGTACAAGAAGGCGCTCGAGCTCGAACCCGACAACGACGAGAATGTGCGCAATCTCACGTCGGCGGTGCTCAACAGAGCGGCCCAGCTACAGAAGGAAGAGGAGTACACGGAGGCGCGGGCGCTCTACGAATGGGCCCAGCAGCTGTACCCGACAGACTGGCGGGCGGCCAACAACCTCGCCGTCATGGAAATGGCGATGGAGAACATCGACAAGGCGTACGACATCCTGCGCACGGCTCTCCTGATACATCCCTTCGTCCCGCAGCTCAACCTGAACATGGGACTCGTGCTCGAGAAGAAGGGGGAGGACAAGGCGGCGCTGAGCTATCTCCAGAAGAGCGCCGAGCTCGACCCGCTGCATTCGGGCGCGGGGCCGCACATCGAACGGCTGCTCGGCAAACTCGGTCAAGAGGAATAGGGTGCGCGCCGGGATGCGGTGTACTATGTGCCGGGATGCGGCAGGCGGTGCGCGGGGGCGCCTTCACACGGAAGCGCGTTTCATCGCGTGCTTTTCTCCCCAGCGGAGTCCACCGAGCAATCCCTGGGCGATATTGGCCAGGTGATCGCCGATCTTTTCCAGGTAATCGACGAGATCGAGAAATATCAATCCCGCCAGCATGTCACACGTGCCGTCGTTGAGACGATCCATGTGGTGGTTGCGAAGCGTGATCTGCAGTTCGTTGAGCTTCTCCTCCTTCTCCAACGCATGGCGGGCGTGATCGAGATCACCGTCGTCGAGCCCCCGGAGAACATCATTCAGCATCCCATGCACGATGTCGTACATCCCGCGGATCTCGGTGTTCGCCTGATCGGAAAGAGGGCGCTTCTGACCCATTCTTCGTTCGGTCAGCTCGACGATATTCTCGGCGTTGTCGGCGATACGCTCGATATCGTTGACCGAGTGTATCAGGACGGGGATCTGCTCGGCCTCTTCCTTCTCGAGGTTTTCCATCGAGATATCGATCAGGTAGCGCGTGATCGTCGCCTGGAGGTTATCCACCGCATCCTCCTTGTGATGGACCTTCCGCGCAAGCTCCCATCGTTCTTCGAAGAAGAGTGTGATCGAGTCCCGGAGGGCCGAATCCGCCATCCTGAGCATACGCACGATCTCGCGCCGTCCCTGCACGAGCGCGAGGGACGGCGTCTCGAGCAGGTGCCGCTCGAGATACTGCGGCTCGGCGCTGATTGCATCGGGCCGCACCTTGACGATCCGCTCGGCGACCTGCTGCAGTACGCGGGTCATGGAAAGGAAGATGGCTGAATTGACCGAGTTGAATACCGTATGGGCGAGCGCTATATGGAGCATCACGTTGTTCGCCGTCAGGGCGCCCGGCACCAGCGCCTCGATCACCCGGTGGTATACCCTCATGTAAACGAAGACCAGCATGTACGCGACGCCGATCACATTGAACATCGTATGGGCCCACGCCACGCGCCTCGCCCCCGTGCTCCCGCCCAGGGCTGCGATCTGCGCCGTGATCGTGGTGCCGATATTGTCCCCAAGTATGATCGGTATCGCGGCCTGGAAGTCGATCAGACCGCGGAAGGCGAGAAGCTGCACCAGCGCGATCGTGGCGCTGCTGCTCTGAAGAAGCATCGTGATCACCGTTCCGGCGAGCACTCCCAGGATGGGATACCGGCTGAACAGTATCATGAAATCGAGCATCTTCCCGTTCGAATGGAGCGGTTGGAAGGCGTCCTTCATGAAGCCGATGCCGACGAACAGCACGCCGAATCCGAAGAGCACCTCACCCCACCTGCGCAGCCGCGGCCTGGTCTGGATCATCATGAAGAGGAATCCGATGCCGACGGCGGGAAGGGCGTAGATCGTGATCTTGAAGATTGCAAAAAAGCTGACGATCCATGCGGTGAAGGTGGTGCCGATATTCGCCCCCAGCACGACGGGAATGGCCTGCTTGAGGGTCATCAGCCCGGCATTCACGAACCCGACCACCATCACCGTCATTGCGCTGCTGCTCTGTATCAGGGCCGTGATCCCGGTCCCCACGGAGAAGGCGATCAGTTTGTTTTTGGTCAGGAGCGTGAGGATGCCCTTGAGACGCTCGCTCGAAACCTTGCGGAGAGCGTCCGACATGAAACGTATGCCGAAGAGAAAGAATCCGAGCCCGCCGATGAGCTGGAAATACATCTCGTAACCCACGGAGCCTCCCCGGTCGAGCTGAAACAGCGCGTAATCCGAAAGGAGATTCAACTATAATCAATCATATGTGTATACTCAAGTAAAAGCGAACGAATCGTGCGAAACAGTGCGGGCTGCGCCCCTGCCGCACAACCACGGTGTGCGCGAGCGATTATATATGAACGGCGCCATCGGTACATGATTTTGTAATTGACGCCGTGCGTTGTAACTACTTATAATGCTCCGAACTTATTGCACCAGAGGTAATTCTGTGCGTTGTCGACCGTATGCAATCCTGATCGCCGTCTCCCTCTCGCTCACCTGCGCGGCGTATCCCGCCGGCGCGTCGCCGGGCGGGCTCGCCGGTCTCATCATCGACTATCCGTCGATCTCGCCCAACGGCGACGGGATCAAGGACTCATCCCCCGTCAGGATCACCATCGACGAGCCGTGCGATACGATCTCCGTGACAATCGAGGAGGTCGGGCAGGTCCTCGATACGCTCCTCTTCGAGCTCGACGCACCGCCCGGCACCTACACGGCCTCCTGGGAAGGGCTGGACTCGCTCGGCGCCCTTCTGCCGGAAGGAGCCTACACGCTGCACCTCATCGTCGTGAGCGCGGGCACGGTCGAACAGGATACGAGAACGGTGATCGTCGACATCACCCCGCCCGTCGTCCAGCTCGACCGCATCGATCCGGGAATATTCACCCCCGGGATCGGGGGCGCCGCCGAGACGGTGCTGATCTATTTCCTGATAAACAATTACGAGGAAGGTTCGATTCTCACCATCACGGTCTTCGACCCCGAACAGATCCCGGAGGAGCTTCCCCCGCCCGATGGGATCACGGGTGACGGGCTCTACCACGTCGAGTGGCCCGTGGAATCAACGCCGGCTGACGGGATCCACGCCGTATCGCTCCACCTGGAGGACATGGCCGGCAACAGCAGCGCGGACGATGGAATCTTCGACGTCGACATCGACGGACCGGCCCAGGACCTCCTGACGCAGGTGCCGGACATCACGCGGGAGGTGCCGCCGGTCCTCGAAGGGTACTGTTACGACCGCAACGGGGTCGAGACGCCGGCATTCGTCTGGAACGACGGCGATCCCGTGCCGCCCCACGGCATCGTCATGCAGGGCGACACGCTGATCTGGCAGTTCGATATCGGCGACTCGGTAACGATCGGCGGCGAGTACATCGAGGGAGACTACTCGCTCGATGTCACGTGCGCCGACCTCTTCGGTCACGAAACGATCCTTTCGTTCACCTTCGAGATCGACCGCACCCCGCCCGCATCGCCCGCGATCCGGACGCCGTACACACCGGTGAGTGATCCCGACCTCGTGCTTGAAGTGGTTTACGATGCGTTGGAAACCGATTCGTTCATCGTGTACCGCGGCCACGGCGGGACGATCGAGACAATGCGGATGGGGGCCGTGCTCTACGTCAATATCACGCTTGAAGAGGGCGAAAACACGATATGGATCGAGGGGCTCGACGAAGCGGGCAACACCAGCGCGTCGTCCAACACCGTGACCGTCGTGTACGAAACCGCATTGGGATTCTTCTACCCGGAAGTCTTCCGCGGACCGGACATCTTCAGGGTACTGACGGGCGCGGACGCGAACAAGGCCAGGGTGGACATCTACACGGTGAGCGGCGAACAGGTCGTCACCTTCAAACAATCCGGTCCCGCGCATAGTTTCCAGTTCGAATGGGACCTCACGAACGGGGACGGGGAAGGGGTTCGAAACGGCACGTACATCGTCGTGATAACGATATTCTACCCCGATTCGAAACGGATCGAGAAGAACTTCATCGCCGTTGTGAGATGATGATGGGCATGAATGACCGCACCAGCCGTATCCCGGCCGCACTCCTCGCGGCGATCGCCGTCGCGGCGGCCCTGGCATCGCCGCTTCCCGCCGCTGAATACTCGCGCGGCGGCACATTCCTGCCGATGGGCTGGGACGCGCGGGGCGAGGGAATGGGGCATGCGGCGACCATTCTGATCCGGGACGACCGGAGCGTTTTCTGGAATCCCGCCAACCTGACCTTTCTCTCCTCACCGCGCATCAGCCTCGGCACGACGAAGCCGGTTCCCGATCTCGATGCGTATTACAGCGTTCTCTCGGCCGGCATGGGTCTGATGGATACGCGCTCGCATCCCGATCTCGATTATTCGATGCGCCGGTTCGGCGTGGGGATCATGGTCTCCCACCTGGGGCTCGAGCTCGCCGGCGGCTCGAAGTGGAACGAGGGAACCTTCGGCCTGTCGGCCGCGTTCTCCCCCAACCACTACAACAGCGTCGGGGTGACGTTCAGGATGATGCAGAGCTGGAGCGACCTCACCGACGCCGACGCCACGGGGATGGCCGTCGATTTCGGCTGGACCGCCCTCGTGCGTGGGAAGCTGTGGCTCGCCGTCGTGGGGAGAAACTTCGCCAGCACCGTCTCCTATCCGAACCGCGACGAGGAGATCGACCCGGTGTGGAACCTGGCCGCCGCGTACGAACGGATCGTGGACCGTGTGTCGGTTGAATTCGATACGGTTTTCAAGAACGGTGCATTCAGCCGCTTCCTCATCGGCGGCGAAGTGATGCTGGTCCGCGATCTCCTGTTCGCCACCGGCGGGCTGGACTACCGCCTCAACGAGGGGAAACGGGCCATCCCCGCCTTCGGATTCGGATCGATATACCGCGGTATCGAGATATCCATCGCCTTCACGTTCGATCCCGAGGATGCATTCGGGCGAAAAACCCGCGTTTCCGTGGGATATTCCCTGTAATACACGCGTACAAACCGCCGCCACCCGCCGCTGTCGATCCGGGACGGCGCGGCCCGTCGATGTTCATCCACGTTTGACGGGGCCGGACGGCGCGGCCCGTCGACCACTACCCCCCGCCGGTGAGCGCGCGGAGCGCGCGCCGGAGCGCCTCCAGTTCCATCCGCTGCCCTTCGGTCGGCGAGAGGCGGCCGGAGCGTTCGAGAAGCTCGCCGACCCCTCCGCTCTCGCCGCGATCGAGACGTGACCGCGCGAGGAGAAGGCAGACATCGACGCGATTGGGATCATACTGGTACCCGAACTCGGCGAGCCCATCGAGCTCCTCGCTCCTCCCCCCCCGCCGGTACAGATCGGTGAGGAGGCGCCACGCGGGATAGAAGTAATAGATACGCAGGGCCCCGGCAAGCGGCTGCTCGGCCTCCCGCCCGCGACCCGCCCGTATGAGACTCCGGCCCCGGGCGGTCAGCGCGTATATGTGCATGACGGTATTGTAGAACGCCGCGATATCGCCCTCGTACCGCCAGAGCAGCTCCTGCTCGTAGAAGAGCGGCGAGCGCGGCCACCAGCGCCGTGCGGGCGGCTCGCCGATCCGGAATATGCGGTACGACTCGTTCTCGTACACCAGGTTGAACCCGGACAGGCGCATCGGGTCGAAGAGGAACCGGTACGCGGCGCAGCCCGGCGGCATGTCCATCAAACCGGCCTGGTACAGGGGAGAATCACGCGTCGGGTCGCATCCGACCGCCGCGCTCACGAGCAGGTAGTCGCTCCCCTGATCCCTGCAGAATTCAAGGAGCCGCTCCTCACCCCCGTAGAGGAGGCCGAGAAACCGCTGCGCCTTGTCGCGCAGCAGGGGAGATTCGAAGAAATCGTTGAGGTTCGTGGTACGTCCCGTGTAGGTGAGAACCTGCGGCGAGAGGTAATGAAGGGTCAGCACGACAGCGTCGCGTTCCGTGTTCGCCCCGATCCAGTCGAGCATATCCCCTTCGGTATCGCCGGCGGTGGGATACATCACGAAGGATCGCCTGAACGGCACCCTGAGACCCCTCGCCGCGCGCCGCCAGATGTCGGCGGGCCCCTCCCATGCGAAATCCTGGAGGAGGAAAATGCCGAGCACGCACACCAGTACGACGAGCGGGATACCGGGTACCCTTCTGCCGTTGCGGGAAGAGAAGAGATCGAGCGTCGTCCCGCCGGCGGCGATGACGGCGAATACGGCGAAGAGCGGCAGCAGCCGCTGCATCAGCAGGAAGAGAACGAAAAAGATCATCGTGAACAGGACCGTGAAGAGCGCCGCGAAGTCGCCTTCCCGCGCGCGCCGCACGAGCCGGGCGGCGGGATTCGGCAGGAGAAGAAACAGTGGAAATGCAAAGACGAAGAGGTGGCGCGGATCGGGGGAAAGGAACGGTCCGACCCAGAACGAACGTGCATCGAACGGGAGCAGCCGCGGATCGGAGGGCTTGTAGACGTACCGGAGCTTGTAGAGGACGAGCTTGAAGAAGTGTGAGTAGGAAACGAAGTGTTCCTTGAACAAAATACCCGGAACGAGTATGCAGGCGAAACCGGCGATGGCGGCGGCGACGCGTATTAAGCCGCGCACGCGTGCAGCGCCGCCCGCGTGGTCCGCCGGCAGTGCCCTCTCCAGCGCGCCGGCCGACGTGAGGTCGACGGCGAGCCAGGCCGCCGCCAGGGCCACCGGAATGGAGAGGAAAAATCCGCCCGCTCGCAGGAACGGAACGAGAACACCCGCCGCGACGATACCCGCAACGAGCAGCCGCACCGCCCGCCGCTCCGGCGCCGATGCCGTGCCGAGCAATCCCCGCGCGGCGAGGAACGCGAGGAGCGGCACCAGGTAGAACTGCGTCCCCTGCCAGGTGGCGAGGGCCAGCGCGCAAAACACCGCCGAGAGGATCGCATCCCGCCTGACCCTGACGCCGCCGCGCGAGGCCGACACGAAGAAGTGGAGATGATAGACGATCAGGGGAAAGGTGAGGTTCTCCCGTATCAGATCGAAACCGCTCGACCGGGCGACGAGAGGGAATGATACGGCAAAGAGAAGGGCGGCGAGGATGCCGGACGATCGCCGGCCCCAGAGTGATGCGGCGAGGAATGCGAGTGGGAAAATGGCGAGCGAGAAGATGAACGGAATACAGAAGCGGAGAAACCGGACGAGGTCCGGCTTATCGCCGGGGATCGACCGGTACAGAAGCCCGTAGAGATACTCCATTCCGACCGACGTTTCCCGGAACACGTGCAGCCCCTCGGGCCATTGCGCATCGAGATCGAGGGCGGGGATCGGCTCCCCGCGCGCGACGCGCGCCGTATACCGAAGATGGGCCGCGCCCTCGGCGGCGAACCGGGGTTGCGCCAGTTGCGACCGGAACCCCCACCTCGTCAGGTTTGCCAGGCAGAACAGCCCGATGATTATCGCGAGAAACACGCTCTTACGCAACGCCTCACCATCCGTTCCGCGGGGACCGCAGCCAGGGACGGCAAACAGGGACCGCGCATGGGGACTGCAAATCGTATTGCGAAACCGCTCCTATTCTGACATAATCGCCGGCGGTACACAAGATATTGGCAAAAGGAGGATACCATGCGAGCCACGGCGTACGTTCTCATCAACCTCGCGGCGGGCGCCTCGACGGACGTCTACAACGTGCTCAGAAAGATGGAGCTCGTCCAGCAGATAGACGCGGTTTCCGGTCCGTACGACATGATCGCCATCGTCGACGGCCCCACGTTCAACGATATCGGCAGGTTCGTCCTCGAGAAGATTCAGTCCATCCCCGGCGTCGTGAAGACCCTGACGTGCAACGTCATCTTCCTCGAAAACTGATTGCGCAGGCACACCGGCAACGCAAAGGATCAGCACGTGCAGTCGCGAATTATAATAGCACTCCTCTCCGCCGCCGCCGCCGCACTCCTCGTCGCGGGATTGCTGTTCTTCCACTACATCCCGGACGATACCTACATCGGCCTCCGTTACGTGAAAAACCTGCTCGAGGGGAAGGGCCTGGTCTTCAACGACGGGGTACGGCTCGAGGGGTACACGAACTTCCTCTGGCTCATGATCGTCGCCCTTGCGGGAAAATTCGGCGCGCCGCTCGTCGGATCCGCCCGGCTGCTCGGATTTCTGTTCATGCTGGCCACGCTGTTCCTCGCCGGGTATGCCGCCTGGACGCAGTACCCCGGGGAGCGGTCCACCGGGAACCACGCGCTGGCAGCCCTCCTGCCGCCGCTGGTCCTCGCCGCATCGGCCCCCATCCTCGCGTGGAGCCTCTCCGGGACGGAGATCCCCCTCTTCACCTTTCTCCTCCTCGCCGGGTTCGTTCTCCTCAGGGACGGCGCAGGGACCGGAGGTGTTCTCGCCGTGTTCGGCCTCCTCGGGCTCGTCAGGCCCGAAGGACTCCTCTTCTACGCCCTCGCCTGGCTCATTCTCCTCATGCGGCCCAACGGAAGACGCAGGGTGATTCTCGCCGGGCTCGGCGTCCTCGCCCTCCTGTACGCCCCGTACATCGTATGGAAGTTGTACTATTTCGGCGCGATCCTCCCCAACACCTTCCACGCAAAGACCGGCCCGATCGGTATCATGATCGGCAACGGATCGAGGTACCTGTGGGGATTCATGCTGCGGTACGGGTATCTTCTCGTGATCGGACTCTTCCTGAACGGTCGCGTGCTCACGGACCGCCGGCATGTCCTGCTGCCGTCCGCCTTCGTCGCGGTGCACTGGATCGCGGTCCTCCTCCTCGGGGGAGATTGGATGCCGCACTATCGGCTCCTCGTGCCGACGATGCCGATCATGCTGCTCGTCATCTCGAGCGGCCTCGGCGAGATCGGGACCGCCGCGCGGGAAGAACGTGAGACGGGCGATGAAGACACGGGAAGGGACGAACCGGAGAGAGAGGAACGGTGGCGGAATCCCGTGCCGGTCGTCGTGGTGCTGCTCGTCTTTCTCGCACTGGTGCCGGGCGGGATCGGATACCGCGACTTTCTCGCCGAGCGCATCACGGTCAGCGCCTTCGCCCACCTCGGCCGGTACCTGCAGAGGATCCTGCCGCCGGACACATCGATCGGATGCGGTTCGACCGGGGCGATCGGGTATTACTCCGGCATGCGGATCGTCGACATACTGGGGCTCACCGAGGCGCACATCGCGAGGGAGGGCGAGATCGTCGCGACGCAGCCCGGCCACATGCGAACGGACGGTGCGTACGTTCTGGACCAGGAACCGGACCTGCTCCTGCTCGGCAACATACAGATCCATCGCGGCACGAGAGACCGGAGCGAGATGAGGTTCAAGGTGCAGGAGCAGAGCATCGCCGTCCAACCGCGCTTTATCACGGAGTACGAATTCGTCAATATCCCCCTGACCGACGGTTTCTACCTGTCCTGTTTCAAGCGAAAAGGATTCTTTCTGCCGATCGAGTGACCGCCGCCTACATCCCGTTACCCGAGGGCGGGGCATTCTCCGGCGTCGGATCATTCTCCGTCGACCCCGCCGATCCCGCGTAGGCGTACCGGGCGATCGACGGGATGCAGAGCGTGATCCAGAAGATGCGGTGGTACGTGATCGGCAGGAACAGTGAATTGACGAGAACGGCGACATGCTGCACGAGCAGCATCCGTCCGAGTTGCGCCGCTTCCGGATCGCCGCCCCTCCTCATCAGCGAGAGAATGATACGGAAGTTGTAGGCGACGATCGCCGCGAGGATCGCGAGGCCGCCGAAACCGAGGTCCGCAAAGATCTGCAATACCGCGTTGTGAACGACATTCGTGTAGGGAAGGTAGAACGTAGAGGCATAGATGAAATTTTCCATGCCGACTCCGAGAAACGGGTTCTTCAGGCCGAGGATGATCGCAACCCTCATCGTATCGAGCCTGCTGACGATCGAGTAATCGTTCATGAATCCCGCCTCGCCGCTGAAGATCGTGGATATCCGCTCCCAGTAGACCGATGGCGCGAAAACGGCCGCCACGGCGATGATCGACAGCCCCGCCACGAGCACCATGTGGTTGCGCCGCTCGACGACGAGGAGGGACAGGAGCAGGACGGCGAGGCTGACGAACCCGCTCCGCGAGAACGTGAGGATCAACATGAAGATCGTGGCGCCCAGCAGCGCGAGGAAGGCCAGCCGTGCAATGTGGGGACGGCGGTAATACGCGGTGAGAAAGAGAAGGATCGGAATGAAGAATATCTGGAGCGACGCGAACGTGTTCGGTTCGAGTTCGAATCCCTCGTACCGGAAGACGCCCTGGGTCCAGATCAGTGAGACGTTGGCATACTCCGACGGTGGCTCGAAAACGATCGGCAGGAAATTATTGATCGCCAGGGCGACCGCCACCGCGAGAAAGAGGCCGCGGAACTCCGCCCTGTCCCGGACGAACTGGATCATGAGCGCGATGTTGATCAGCACCTTCACGAATTCGCCGAAGGATTCGGCTCCCCGGCCGAAGTCCCGCGCCACCGCGAGCGAGCTGAATGCAAGGATCAGAAACGCGGCCACCAGGGCGATGAAGGCGCGATCATGAACGACGATCCGTCTCCCGTTCAACACGGCGAGCGCAAAAGCGGCCACCATGAGCATCAGCACAACACGGAAGGAACGGAACGGCATGAAAATGTCAATATTCGAGAGTAGAATGACGAGGAAGATGTAGAACATCCAACGCGGTTTGTCGACAATGATTATCATGAATGGAAGCGCCACGAGGGTAACTACCGCCAGCTGCACGAGCTTTGCGGGGAGGAATATGAATGCCGGTACGGCGACGGCGGCGAGCGCCACGAGGAGCAGGACGAGCCGCTTGAGACGAACCGGCTCGCCGGAGCGTTCGAGATTCACCGTTCATCCCCCCCCCCGCCGGCCTGTTCCGGCGCCGGGATCCGCGTCCGGGGCCCGGTTCACACGGGATGCGTCCGGGTTGAACGCGAATGCGCCCTCCCGCCACCGATCCCGGACGATGAGCGCGAAGCATACCCAGGAAAAAACCGCCAGCGTCGAGATCATGACGATCTGCTTCCGCTTCGGCCAGACGCGCTTCTCCGGCACGACGGGCGGATCGATCACCCGGATCACGCTGACCTCCCTGTTGGTCAGGATCGCCTCGTCCTCGAGCTTGAGGCGGACGAATGCGAGGGCGAATTCCTGTATCTTGAGCTCCTGGTAGAGCCGCAGGTACTCGGAGGCCAGACCGGGCACCTCACGCAGGGAGGGAAAGAGGTCGGAACCGCTTCCCTCGTGTACCGTCGTGATCTCCTCTCCCAGCCCGTCCAGTATTCGCTCCAGCCGCTCGAGCTGCGGGCTGCCGGGAAGCAGCGTCATCGCGAGCAGATCCTTCTCGAGCCTGAGCGCCTGCTTCCGCGCCTCGAGCTGCGTGGCGACACGGATCGCCGCACGCGCCTGCTGCTCGATCTCGAAGATGCCGTGGTTATCGAGAAAGATCATGAGCGCCGAATCGGCGGTGGCGATCCGCCGTTCCCGTCGCACGACTTCCGCCTCGAGAAACCGTGTCCTGCTGACGGCGTTCTCGGTGGTGAATTCGACGAGGAGGCTGTCGACGCTGTGAAGGTACGCTTCCGCGTGCACCCTGGCGCGCTCGGGGCTTCGATCCTCGAAGCTGACGATGATGACCCCCTCATCGCGCACCTCGACGCGCGTCCGCTTCCTCAACTCCTCACGAACCTCGATGCTCCTCTCGACGCCGAAGAGACCCTTCAGATCGAACCGGGCATCGAGCAGATCACTCATCCGCCGGCTGCGGACGATGAAATCGATGATAAAATTACGCCGTGTACGGACGAAGACGCCGTACGCCTCGCCGAACGCGCCCAGTTGCGAGAAGAATCCCTTCCGGCCGGTAATCTCCTCCTCCACCCCGACCAGCATAAAGGCGGTGGACGAGACGTAGCGCGGCGGCAGGATGAGACTGATCAGCGCCGATACGATGAATCCGGCCAGCGTGATCAGCACGACGGTCCTCTTATGCCGGAGAATGATGGAAATTATCGTGAGCATCGTTTCTCCGTCCACGCCCTTCACGGTACGGGGGATGCCTGCTTTATCCATTCCACGTGCGGGAATGTACCATCGGAGAGGGCCGCCCGCAAGGGCAATCTGGCACACCGCGCGGCGCCCCCTACCCCGCACGCACCGGCCGTCACCGCTCGAGCGCGTGCAGCCATTCGATGAGTTTCTGATCGTTCGGCACCATCTCGAGGGCGCGCTTCACCCACATGATCGCCTCGTCCCGCCCCCCCTCGGCCATCGCGTTCCGGGCCAGATGAGTGCACGCGAGAACGCGGTCATGCCTGCGCGGCAGCTCCAGCGCATACAGGTACAGTGCCCGGGCACGCTGCCGTTCCCCCAGTTGATCGAGCAGCGATCCGTACTCGACGGCGAGGTTGGGAAAATCGGGGACGGAGGCGTAGGCGGAGGAATAGAACTCGCGGGACCGCTCCGGTTTTCCGCCCTTCAGCAGCACCCGGGCGTAGTTGATCCGCGTCTGAACGCTTCCCGGATCGAGCCGGTACGCCTCGGCGAATGCTTCCTCGGCCTTTGCGGCCTCGTTGTCATCCATGTAGTGATAGCCGAGGAAGGTGTACATGGCGCTCTTGTTGACGACGAAGAGCCGCCTGTTCGCGGCGAGCAGGAACACCGCCGCGACGAAGCACGCCGCAAGCACGACGTTCCGCCACCCGCGGCGCTCGATCTCGCCGACGAGCCAGGCGAGCGAGGCGGCGGCGCACAGGATCAGCAGGGGAACGGCCGGCATGCGGTACCGTGAATTCACATAGAAGAGGAGCACCGAGGCGAGCGCCGCGCCGATGAACAGGAACACGACGCTCCTGTTCCGGCCCGAGCGCGCCAGCACGATCATGCCGAGAATCGAGAGGGGCGAGATCGCGACGAACGGGACGAACAGGAACTTCATTGCGGGACAGGCCTCGCGATAGAATGAAATGTCGAGCACGTCGGCGAGCTCGAGGCCGTTGAAGAACAGCAGGAGCTTTCGCCCGAGAAGGGCGATCCAGCGGGCCGGATCGTGGGAAATCGACTCCAGCGCCTCGCCGAACCAGTAGCTCGATACCTCCGCACCGGTGAGAGAGCGCCCGCTTCTCTGTTCGGCCACGATCCGCGCATCCTCGACGAGACCCCGCATGTCGGCGCGCATCCCCTCGGGGGGATCGTATTTCCCCACCGCCCCCGGCCGGTTGCCGATGTAGAAGTTTATCCCGCCGTGCGTGGTGACGGGAACGAAGCGCCCCGTGCGGGATACATTGTAGATGACCGGCGGCAGGAGGACCAGCGCCGTGCCCAGGGCGCAGAGGACCGCATAGCGCACGCCGCGGCGGAGGTTCGGATGCCGCAGGAGAATCCACAGGGGAATCGCGGCGGCCAGGAGGAAGAAGAGGTTCGGCCTGCCGAGCGCCCCCGCCCCGGTGAGAAGGCCGGCACCGAGGGCCAGCAGAGACGGCCTCACCCGTTTCCGGCCCAGGGTCGCTTTCCGGACGCCATGCACGTCCTGGTCGAGCACGAGCGCGATCACGAAGACGGCCAGCAGGATGAATGTTACGAGGGTCGTCGCCAGGAGGCTCCCCTCGTACATGAGAAAATGCGCGTAGAGGAGCGTCAGGACGGCGGCGAAGGTACCGATGAGCTCCCCCCGCGGCCGCTTCCGCTCCCCCGGCACGGCGAGGAGGGAGCCGGCACGGTAGGCGAGCAGTATCGTGAACAGGCCGATCACGCCCTGGAGTATGCGCACCGCCGTGAGGGAGTCGCCGAACACGCGGAACACGAGGACGAGGAACGCCGGGTAGAGCGGGTTGAACGAGATCGCGCCGCCGGGCATCCCGCCCCCCGATACCAGTTGCATCGAGAGCTCGTAGTAGAATCTCGTGTCGAGGGCGAGCAGTCTGTCGAGATCGGAGCCGGCGAGCTGCGCGAAGTACACGATCCGCACGGCGATCCCCGCGACCAGCACGATGAGGGGTATCAGGTACGGGCGATACATTCTTCGAGCACCCATCGCCACTCTACCTTTCTGCGATCCGCCGCGATGTCAGCGGGGCGCCCGGCCCCCGCGACGCGCACGGCGTCAGCCGACCGCCCGGCCCCCGCGGGGCGTCGATTTCAAGATGCGCGGGAGCTCCCGCCAGAGCATCCCGAACCCGCCCATCGTCTCCCGGACCCGCACGGCGGACCCCCCCGCGAGGGCCGCCGCGATGCGGACGACCGGCTCGATCACCAGCGTGCACAAGGCGACCGTGGCGGCGGCCGGCCTCCCGAAATGCTTGTATGCGTAGATCATCCTGCTCCGCAGCGCATAGAAGAGCCGCCTCCCCCGGTCGGCCTCCGACGCGCCGCC
>DATKWS010000029.1:0-12301 GCA_035529435.1 Patescibacteria group bacterium | reverse complement strand
CCGCATCCACGACGCCGTAGACATCGCCGCACTCGCCGCCGTCCACGGGCGGGGTCGTGCCGCCCTGCGGGAAGCCGGCGCCGACGTGGCCCGTGCTGGTGATCACGTATCCGTACGCCGTCGGATCGGCACAGGCGTCACCGTTACAGATCGTGAACGGAACGTACGCGGCCGTCTGGCCCTTCTCCACGACATACAGGCTGTCCTGCAGGATGTAGAGTGCGGGCGGCGACGGGACGATGTGGATGATCACCTCGTCCGCGCTGTAGTACGGATTGCCGCTGTACATGTTCGGATCCTCGCAGAGATCCTCACAGTCTACGCAGAAGTCCATAGCGGCGCACCAGCTCATCCACATGATCAGGGTGTCGTGGTCGCTGGGAAGGGCGTCGCACGGAACGGTGATGCAGATGTCCTGCCACCAGAGGTATCCCGGGTCGAGAACGACGCAATTCCACAACGGGGGATCGGCCGTGATCGTCCAGCCGCGTGTATCCTGCGCGCCGACGCAGAAGGTGTCGGCATCGGGGCAGGTCGCCGATACGAACCCGAAATTGCAGGGACCGACGGTCCAGCAGAACGTCTCGCCGGCAATCATATCTCGGGTGTCCTCGCCGAAATCGACGTAGAATGCCGGATCACCCTCCCTCGAGCAGTAATCCGGCGGGAAGTAGGGACCCGTCCGGCCCCGAATACCAACATCCCCGAAACCGTAAGCTCCGTTGTCGAGTGCGTTCCATGTCGTACCGTTATCGCTCACGTAGCTCTTGTTCCTCTCCATGGGCCCCGTGTCATCATACGGGATCGGATACGAATACGAACCGGTATTGAACTCGACGACGATGTATATCGGATCCGCGGCACCGATCAGTATCGACGTGCCGAGATCGATCGTGTAATACCCGGCGTCCGACACCGAGCCGCCGACGGGTCCTGCGAGCATATCGGCCAGGGCGCCGCCCGAAAAATTGTCGTACACGTAAATCGTATAGGTTGTCGGCGCCGACACGGCCCAGAATTCGACGGATTTCAAGTATCCACATCCGTCTAAGCAGACATCGGGCGGCGTGACCTCGACGAAGGCCCAATCGTCGCCGTCGCCGTACCCGACTGATGACATCCATCCCAGCTCGTCCCAGTGATAGACCGTTTCACTCGGATCGTAGTCCTTGTAACCGGCAATCACGCTGGAGTACTCGCCGACCCGCGCGCTGCCGTACCGGATATAGAAGTAGCCGTTGTCGCCCCAACCCGTTCCCCACGAATTTTTGCAGATCCAGCCGCCGTTCCCGCCGCACATGGCGTCGTCCCAACCGACGATCAGAACGACATGGTTGATCTCCTCCATGCCGAAATAGGTGACGCAATACGTGCCGTTGTACGAACCGAAGCCGGGGAAGCTCGCGTACAGACACGTCCACACGGGACCGTACGTCATCACGGCGTTCTTTATGGCGGCGACATCGTTCGGGATCTCGCGCCACTCGGTGACGGTCTTATCGAATGTACACGCCGGATTGATGCACGTGGGCGCCGGGCAGTCACCGGGATACGGGTTGCACGGTTCATCGACCGATCCCACGATCGTCCAGTAATTGATGATGTACGCGCTCCAGCCGCCGCTGTTGCAGTCCGTTCCATGGTAGTTGCACGCGACGGCATTCAATTCCGAATAGTCGGGGGCATACGATTCGGTGATCAGGACCTTGGACTCGAGGTCGCCTATCGATCCGAACGCCCAGCACGTTCCGTACGGATTCTGGTTCTTGACCGAGGTCACGCCGCCCAGCGCGCGCCAGTCCCACGACGCGGGTTGAAGCGCTCCCTGCAGGAACGGCGCCGCCCGCAGGTGGCTCAGGTCCATCGGGGGCGGTTGGACGCCGAAATTCTCGACCGGACGATCGTAGACGGGCTTCGGAGCCTTGACGAGACCCTGTGCCGCAATCGCCCCGGATAGAAGAACGACGGCGCTCAGGGCGCAGATGATATTCAGGAACGGCCTATTCAGCGACATGTATCCCTCCCTGAGAAACGAGCTGGCCACGAGTGAACGCTAACCATACCGGTCCGATACTATAACATAATTTATTGTAAATCAACGAGGGACAACGTTCGGGGCGGCATCGTCGAGGTCCGGTATCGTGCTGAATCGCGTTCCGTCGGCGGCAGCCCCCCGGTAAACGCGATATAATTATAAATATTTTGTATCTAGTTGAATTATAATGGATTGGGCTCGCTTGACTTTTGTGTTACCAGGCCTTATGTTTCCTGGACACGTTGAAGCCTTCTTCAAGAAAGGACAAAAAGCATGGCGGATAAATCTTATAATGCATTCGAAATGGCTCAATCACAGTTCGACAGGGTCGCCGATCTCCTCGACCTCGATAACGCGACGCGGGAGTTACTGCGGTACAACATGCGGGAGTATCATGTGAGCATTCCCGTCAGAATGGACGACGGGAAGATACAGATATTCAGGGGATTCAGGGTGCAGCACAATGACGCGCGCGGTCCGGCCAAGGGTGGCATCCGCTTCCATCCGATGGAAACGATCGATACCGTGCGTGCGCTGGCCATGTGGATGACCTGGAAAACAGCCGTCGTCGATATCCCACTCGGCGGCGCCAAGGGGGGAGTCGTCTGCGACCCACACAACCTCAGCATGCACGAGCAGGAACAGATATGCCGCGGCTGGGTGAGGCAGCTCGCGAGGGATATGGGACCGCTGAACGATGTTCCCGCCCCCGATGTGATGACGAGCGCTCAGCATATGCTCTGGATGCTCGACGAGTTCGAGACGATCCACGGACAGAAGTTCCCCGGCTTCATCACCGGCAAACCGGTCGGCATGGGAGGCTCGCTCGGCCGCACCGAGGCCACCGGCTACGGCGTGATCTTCACGGTGCGCGAAGCGCTCAAGGCGCTCGACATTCCTCCGGGCGATACGACGGCTAGTGTGCAGGGCTTCGGCAACGTGGCGCAGTACGCGATCGATCTCTACCAGCAGATCTGGGGAACGGTGATCTGCGTATCATGCTGGGATCAGAAGGACCAGACCTCGTACTGCTTCAGGAAGAAGGACGGCGTCGACCTCACCGCCCTGCGCGGCATCACCGACCGTTTCGGCGGAATCGACAAGGCAAAGGCCAGGGACCTCGGCTACGAGGTTCTCCCCGGCGAGGCCTGGATCGAGCAGGATGTCGACATCCTGATCCCCGCGGCGCTGGAAAACCAGATAATGAAAAAGAACGTCGAGAAAATCAGCAACCGGGTCAAGATCATCGCCGAGGGCGCGAACGGACCGACGACACCGGACGCCGACGCGATGATCGCGGAACGCGGTATCTTCATGATTCCCGATCTGCTCGCAAACGCCGGCGGCGTTACGTGCAGCTACTTCGAGCAGGTGCAGAGCAACATGAACTACTTCTGGGAAAAGGACGAAGTGCTCGGCAAGCTCGATACCAAAATGACATCCGCCTTCACCGCCGTCAGTGAGCTGGCGAAGAAACGGAAACTCTACACGCGGGACGCTGCGTATGTGATCGCTGTCGGGCGCGTCGCCCGGGCGTGCAGGGATCGCGGCTGGGTGTAGGAGACCCGTCGCTCATCCCGCTGCACCGTATGGTTCGAATGAGTCGGACCACCGGGCGCGCCGGTGCTTCGACCGTGCGCCGGACGTGGTTTTATCCGGCCAGATGAACGTCCCGGCACCCGGAGACAGGGGAGCGCCAGATGAGGAGGAGATCGTACAATCCGCATCACACCTCGCTGACCCGGTTCGATCGCGACTTCTTAAGCGGGGCGGACCGGTTCACTTATATCGGTGCGGGAAATCTCGGCGGCAAGGCCCACGGGCTTGCGCGGATGAAGGGCGCCCTCGAATCGAAGCTCAAGGAAACCTTCGCGCCGGCGATCGCGATCAACATCCCGACCCTCACCGTCATTACCACCGAACTCTTCGACCTGTTCATGAGGCAGAATGATCTCTACGAGATCGCCTACTCCGGCGAGCGCGACGACCTCGTGGCACATGCATTTCAGCGCGCGGATCTACCCGTTCAGCTCGTCGGCGACCTGCGGGCCCTCGTCGAGCAGGTACATACCCCCCTCGCCGTACGCTCCTCGAGCCTGCTCGAGGATGCCATGTTCGAACCGTTCGCCAGCGTCTACGCGACCAAGATGGTACCGAACAACCAACCGGACGCGGACACGCGGTTCCACAAGCTGATCGAGGCGGTCAAATTCGTCTACGCGTCCACATTTTTCTCGGTGGCGCGTAACTACATGAAGGTGACGCACCACGTGACGAGAGACGAGAAGATGGCGGTGATCATCCAGGAGGTGGTGGGATCACGGAGCGGAAACCGTTTCTATCCACACATCTCGGGTGTCATGCGCTCGTACAACTTCTACCCGACGGGACACGCAATCCCCGAAGACGGGGTGGTCGAGCTCGCGCTCGGTCTCGGACGGACGATCGTCGACGACGGTGTTTCGTGGTCCTACTCGCCCGCCTACCCGCGCGCAAACCCGCCGTTCAAATCGACCGGCGATCTCCTGAAATCAACCCAGACGGTCTTCTGGGCGATCAACATGGGCAAGCCTGCCGCGTACGACCCCATCAAGGAAACCGAGTACATGGCGCAGTACGATCTCGTTGACGGGGAATACGACGGGACCCTCCGTTTCATCGCATCGACGTACCTCCCCCGGGACGACCGGATCACGAGCGGCACGGCCGAGAAGGGTCCACGGGTCATCGACTTCGCTCCCATCCTGAAGGACGGATTGTTGCCGCTCAACGAGCTGCTCAAGACACTCAAGGGCGTATGCGAGGAAACGCTCGGAACGATGGTCGAGATCGAATTCGCCGTGCGGTTCGACCGGAAGCGCTGCACCCCGGCGGAGTTCGGATTCCTGCAGGTACGCCCCATGGTCGTATCGCAGGCCGAGGTGACGGTACCGCGCGAGGAGCTCGCCGGGGAACGTGTTCTCCTCTCCTCCGAGACGGTCCTCGGAAACGGAACACTGGACACGATCAGGGACGTGGTCTTCGTCGATCCGGAACGGTTCGATGTGAAGGAATCACGCCGCATCGCCGCTGAGCTCGATACATTCAACCGCACGCTCGTCGACGCGCGCACTCCATACGTCCTGATAGGATTCGGGCGATGGGGAACAACCGATCCCCTCGGCGGCATACCCGTCAACTTCGGGCAGATCTCGGGGGCGAAGGTAATCGTCGAAGCGTCGCTGCCGAATCTCAACGTTACGATGAGCCAGGGATCTCACTTTTTTCACAACGTGACGAGCTTCAAGATATTCTACTTTTCAATACCCCACGGGGGCGAGTATCGTATCGACTGGGAGTGGCTCATGATGCAACGTGCCGTATCCGAGGGGCAGTTCGTCCGGCATGTCGGGCTCGCGGTCCCGTTGATCGTCAAGGTGGACGGCAGGAGCGGCCGGGGAGTGATTCTCCATGAATAACAAGAAGGACAGGGCCGAGGATCTCATCAGGTTCCTGTGGGAGCGGGAAAAGGAGCTGGAATGCCTCTACCGGATCGAGGAATTACTCGTAAAGCCGGATATCAATCCGGAAGATGTGTACCGCGGGATCGTCGAGACGATACCGTCCGGATGGCAGTATCCCGAGGTTTGCCGCGCCAGGATCACCGTCGGTACGAAAAGCTACCACGCTCCCGATTTCGCGGATACACCGTGGCACCTGACGGCGGACATCATGGTCCAGGGAAAAAAGGCCGGCGAGATCAGTGTCTTCTATGCGAGGGAAATGCCGAATGCCGATGCGGGACCGTTCCTGAAGGAAGAGGAACGGCTGCTGAGAACCATCGCGCAGCAGATCGGCACCTTCATACTCCAGCATCAGTTGAAAAGGAAGGCCGAGGGAAGTGAGGAACTCCCGCGGCGCGAGAGCCTCGGCGAGTGGAAGGTGGCCCTCAACCTTCTCCGTCACACCGACTGGAACCTCTTCGAGAGCATCTCGAAACGGATGCTCAACCATCTCTGCTGGAGCGGCGTCGCCGAAGCCGAGCGGGTACGGACCCCGTTCGCCCCCACGGGCGAGCTTGCAGGGGATGAAAATAAACCCCACCGGCGGCAGGCGCTCGAGATCACCGACCAGCTCAGCGACGAGATTTTCGGGATCGCCGCAACGCAATTCACCGATGACCAGATTCTCGCGTACCTCCGCAAATGGATTCAGGACGATAGGCTGAAATTTCTCGTCCATATCGCAAACCGCAACCTCACCCTGGCCGATGTGATCGAGGCCCTGCGGCGCTACCGCGATATCGCGCCCGAGGGGATCGAGCTCTCCCCCGCATCGAAAAAGGGAGTCGTCGTCTCACTCATCAGGCGGTTTCTCTCGACACAGCTCAACTACATAAATGTCGCGAAGCAGTACACCGAGATAAGCGATTTCTTCGAACTTCTCGATCGCATCATCTACACCACCGAGAGCCACGGGCGCCTCGGCGGCAAGTGCGCCGGATTGTTCCTCGCCCACCAGATCATTAAAAAAACATCCGCCGGCAACGAGATCCTGGCGGGCATAAAGGTTCCCAGGAGCTGGTATGTTTCCTCCGATGTATTGCTCAGCTTTCTCAGGTACAACAACATGGACGAGGTCGTCGAACAGAAGTACAAGGATATCAACCAGGTGCGTATCGAATACCCCAACGTGATCCATACCTTCAAGAACGGCCGTTTCCCGCTCGAGATCGTCCAGGGTCTTTCCGTGGCGCTCGACGATTTCGATGACAAACCGCTCATCATCCGCAGCTCGAGCCTGCTCGAGGACAGTCTCGGCGCCGCCTTCTCGGGTAAGTACAAGAGCCTCTTCCTCGCGAACCAGGGGAGCAAACAGGAGCGCCTCGAAGCGCTCATGGACGCCATCGCCGAGGTGTACGCTTCCACATTCGGGCCCGATCCGATCGAGTACCGCGCCGAGCGCGGGCTGCTCGATTTCAGCGAGGAGATGGGCATCATGATTCAGGAGGTCGTCGGCACCCGTATCGGGGATTACTTCCTTCCCTCCTACTCCGGCGTCGCCTTCAGCAGAAACGAATTCCGGTGGTCACCGCGGATCGCGCGGGAAGACGGCCTCATACGCATGGTCCCCGGACTCGGGACGCGTGCGGTCGACCGGGTAAGCGACGACTACCCCATCCTCGTCGCGCCGGGCCAACCGGGCCTCCGCGTGAATGCCGCAACGGAGGAAATCGTTTATTACTCACCCAAGAAGATCGATGTGATCAATCTCAAAACAAATACGTTCGAAACGATGGAGGTGCGGGATCTTCTGCGACGTCACGGCGCGGAGATACCACTCATCGAGAAGATGGTTTCGATCTACGACGGGGATCACCTCCGCAAACCCATGGCCATGAATATCGACTTCGAACAAGACGACCTCTCATTCACCTTCGAGTCGCTCATCTCGGACTCCCCCTTCGTCAAGCAAATCGACACGATAATCAAGCTGCTCGAGGAGAAGATCGGTACCCCCGTGGATATCGAGTTCGCGCATGACGGCACCTATTTCAATCTCCTTCAGTGCAGGCCGCAGAGCTACGGGCAGGACAGCGCGCCCTCCCCCATCCCCAAGGATACACCGGCGAACAGGGTGATCTTCACGGCGAATCGCTACATCTCGAACGGGCGCGTCCCGGATATCACACACATCGTGTGCGTCGATCCCCTCAGGTACGCCGAGCTGCCGGATCGCGACGATCTTATCGCCGTCGGGCGCGCGGTGGGACAACTCAACAAGCTCCTCCCCAAACGGCAGTTCATCCTGATGGGGCCCGGCCGCTGGGGAAGCCGCGGGGATATCAAACTCGGCGTGAACGTCACCTACTCCGAAATCAACAACACGGCGGTCCTCATCGAGATCGCACGCAAGAAGGGTAACTACATGCCGGACCTCTCCTTCGGAACCCACTTCTTCCAGGACCTCGTGGAGGGGCAGATACGGTACCTGCCCTTGTTCCCAGACGACGATAATATCGTCTTCAACGAGCATTTTTTGGGCGGGGCGACGAATATACTCCCCCACGTCCTTCCCGAGTTCGCCCACCTTGCCGGGACGGTTCGGCTCATCGACGTCCCGAAGGAAACCGACGGCCTCATACTGAGGGTTCTGATGAACGCAGAGCTGAACGAGGCGGTCGGCATTCTCGCGGAACCGGGCGCGGAAGATGCAATGATCACGGTGCAAACCGAGGAGAGCAGAAAACCGGGCGACCTTTCCTGGATGTGGCGTCTCCGCATGGCGGAGCACATCGCTTCACAGCTCGACCCGGAACGGTTCGGGGTTGCCGGGCTCTATGTGTTCGGCAGCACGAAGAACGCGACGGCCGGCATGAAGAGCGATATCGACGTGATCGTCCATTTCCGCGGCAGCGAGCGGCAGCACGAAGAACTCTTGCTCTGGTTCGAGGGTTGGAGCCTCTGCCTAGACGAGATGAACTATCTGAGAACCGGTTACCGGACGGGCGGGTTGCTCGATGTACACATCGTCACCGACGAGGATATCGCGAAAAAGACGAGCTACGCCGTGAAGATCGGCGCCGTCACCGACGCCGCTCGCCCCCTGCCGATGAAGAAGCGGAAATGATCTCTACTGGAGCATGCGCACCGCACTCTCCGGATCCTCCAGATCGAATTTCACGAGAGCGAGCTCGGGGCCGTCATGCGCGGCCGAGAGGGCGATCGTCCGCCCGAGACGGTCACGCCAGGCACCCGTGAGACGTGCGGACTCGTGGGCATGACCGTGAAGGGTGAGAAGGGGCTGCGAGGATTCGATGAAACGGCGGACGGCGATACTGCCGATGTGCACATCGAGCGGCACGTGATCGACGCAGATATTATCGAGCGGCGCCCTGTCGAGCTCGGTCCGGTACGGTGGTGCGTGGAATAGAAAAACGGCGTCGGTGAGGTCGTCCGATCCGGCGAGGACTTCGAGATCCCGGGCGATCGTCCCGAAGCACACCTCATCGGACGGGACGTGCACGGTTCGCGCTCCTTCCTCCGGTGATATGCACCCCGGGTCGATGAACCGTGAAACATCGTAACGCTCCCAGTCCTTGAGCCGGAACGGTGTCGGCGGTACACAGGCATAGCCGTAGATACTCCACCGTCCGAACGGCTCCCTGGTCCCATGCATGTACGTAATGAGCTCCCGCGCGGTCGCCGTGGCAAGGAACGGCTCCACCGCTCGCTCGTCATCGTTTCCCAGAATGACGAACACGCGCGGATACGCAGCATCGAGCTCATCGTGCAAACGGGCAAGTTCACGCAGGAAAAAACCGTTGATGAAATCGGGCGGGATGTCCGCGCGTCCGTGGTGCGGCAGAATATCGCCACCGATAAAAACCGCCTCCGGTCTTTCGGTGGCGATTGCACGGAAGAGTTTGCGATACCGGTCGATCCTGCCATGCAGATCGGAAACGAACAGGCACGTGGTCAATCGATCGAACCTCCGTAAAATTCGCGCCAATCGCTGCCCGCTCGACGAGCAACACGCCGATCCGGTCGCCGTAAATGGCGCTGATTCGCACGCCCTCTGTGGAATGCCATCATACCATACACGATGGATGAACGTAAAATTTACTGTGCACAACTTTGCGCAAGAAAACTGTTGCAGCGAGGTGAATAGTACGATACCATGCACCGGTGATGCCATAACGTACAAATTAACAACTGATTATGATGGTCTAGGCCCGTTCGATCACATGCGATTAGGAGGCGCTCATGCCACAACACATTGAATACGACGAGGATCGCATCAGGCAATTTATAATGGAAAAACAGGCTAACGAGATCGAGCTGGCATGGGACCTTCGGGATGTATTCAACACAAATGAAATACTGGTCGGACCGCTGAGGCAGCTTGTCAGCTTTGCCGTGGACGAGCTGGACGATCTGAGAAAGGGTCCTTTCGAGGGACATCAGATCGTTACGGCCGCCTGGAAGAAGGAGGTCAAGGGCCCCAAGAACAAGGCCTTGATAAAGTACGGAAACCTGACCAAGCTGGCCAACAACGCCCCCTATCTATCGGCTGAAGAGTGCTCCGACGTCATCCGCTACTACGGTGAGGTCGTTGAAATGGGAGGAGAGAAATACAAGGCACAGCAGAAGGCGCGGCGCTATACCCCGGCCCCCGATACGCTGAAACCATACGCCGATCTGGATACCGAGAAGGGATCCTTTCGCAGGGGCGGTGATCCCGTCTGGAAGGCCGGGCGACAGCGCACCAGGCGTCCACCGACGACTCCGGCAAAGGCCCCATACGATGCCACATACGATTTTACGTACAAACTGGAAGGCGGTATCAGTACAGCGACCGTCCTGGAGAAGAGCACGGTACTGAAGATCGACAGGGTGTTCGGATTGATGGTTGCCGCCGATATCTCCGGTACCACCACCGATTCTATCTTCTTCGTCAACCGCTACGCGAATATGTTCCGGCGATATTTCAACCAATATCCCCTTCTTGCCGGCGCTCTGGATGATCCGATCTACCAGTTGCTTGCACTCGCGACACTCGTTGCCGGCGGACACCATTCGGTGCTCGAATCAGGCCTGTCACTCACGCTCAACAGGCATATAACCAGCATAGATTATCGAATCGGCCTGTACACATCCCTGATCCCTCTACGTTCGGCTCACCCGGCGAGGGGCGATGTATTGAGCAAATTGAGCCTGGCCGAAAAGAACGTGCGCAACCGGCTCATGCTGGTGTATTACCGGGAACCGAATCGCATCGGGGGCTGCTACCTGTTCGCGAAGGCCGGATCGGAGAGGCACCGCTTCGAGCAACTGGCCAGAGGGGATACACCCTTACTGCATTCCTTCCTGAGGTTCGGCTCGTGGCCCACACAGGATCAAGTTCTGTCCCTGTTCGAGAGACAGAGATAACGGTACGGCGGGCCCGCCCGGACGATCGGAAATTTCACCGAACATAGGGAGAATTATTTCGTCTCCTCGATGATATTGCTCGGATTGACGATGCTGATGACGCCACCGATGCCGCACATCAGTTTGCTGGCATCCGTCAGGACGGGAATGTTATTGATCTTCTGAACGATCGAACCGGGCACCCATGTGCCGGCGGGGGCCATGGCGCAGGGTGTGGGCACACCCATGGCGGAGGCGGTGAGGATCTGGCAGGTGCCAAAGGGAGGCAGATTCGCTCCCGGCGCACAGTCCTGGATCGTGGCGACCAGCATGCCGCCAATCTTGGCGATCTGCTGGCCCGTGACGCTCAAGGTTGACGGAGCGGAACCCAGCGGGCAGGAGCACATCGCTCCCTGGCACACTACCTTTGGCATGACGCATTCTCCGCTTACAAGGATAACTGCCGCGTGCCACCAGGCATGAACATGACGGCACCGTCAAGATTCCTGTTCTTTGACCTTTCCCAGGGCCGTATTCAATCCGACGATAGGAGGCGCTATCCCGGCTTCCCGCTGGGCATCATCAGGTCGCATCAACCGCATCGTGTAATCACTTTCATCGACGTGGAAGCGCAGAACGTAATCGAGGTTCAACGGAATGGCGCGCTCGAGCGCCCGCATGATACATTCGACGACATCCGGACGCCGCCGCAGCGTCGTCGCCTGGGACATCTTCAGCTCGACATCGATGGTCAGGGTCATGACCGTTTCCGACGGGCTCGCGCCGAGCGCAATATCGCGGCCGATGGCGGCGCGCCCAAGTGCAAAACCCGAACCGCTCGTCAATGTCTGTGTCTGGCTCCCGAGCCGCCTGCAGGTGAAATCCGTCTCCACAAGGATGTATCCGGACGCCTGGGCCTCCTCCCTGCTTCGCGAGAGCAGGATCGAGAAGCCGAGACGAATGACCGTTTGGACCAACTTGTGGAGACTGATGGTATCGTTGCTGGACGAGAGGATATAGGAGCGCACGTGCCGCCAGACACGATACGCGTAGTAACGTTGTATCACCAGGGCCAGGTCATCGGTGTCGGCCGTTTCGGCCTGCGGTGCCGCTGAAACAAAGCGGCTTTCCAACCTGCCCCGGACGTAGTTGTCACGATCGACGGGCAGCGCACTGGCGGACATCCTGTCACCTCACTTCCAGGATGATGCGACTCCCGATCGGGGCGCGGTCATTGAGATACCCCTGGATCATCGAGACATCCCTCGAATCGAGCGGCTTGCCGCCTCTATTACGCACATACACGACGGTGACGCGCTGCCGTGCCCCCCCGACAACCCGAAGCTCCGTTCCCGGCTCATGGATCTCCACGTCT
>DATKWS010000028.1:0-3716 GCA_035529435.1 Patescibacteria group bacterium | reverse complement strand
GAGAAGCCCGGCGCGGATGAGATTCCGAAAGCGTTCACCCTCGTCAATCCCTATCCGAATCCCTTCAACCCGACGACGACGATAGAGTTTCACGTGCCGCAGCGTACGATGATTTCTCTCGATATCTACAATGCCACCGGTGAGTTCATCCGGAACCTCTGGAGCGATGAGATTGATCCCGGGATACACCGGGCAACCTGGGACGGCCGCAACTCCAATGGGAAGCTCGTTTCGAGCGGGATCTTCTTCTGCCGGCTCACGATCGGCAATGCGGAGGTGATGACGAAGAAGATGGTCCTGCTGCGCTAGATGCGTAGTATATGTGAATCGATCAGCGGGACCGCTGACATTCCAAATGAGTTAGAAAACCGGTGCGTGCAGGTTCCCGTTACATATCAGGATTGCCATGATCGCTTACCTTCTGGCAAGCTTCTACAAGTTCACTTTAAAATCAAAAAATTCTATCCAATAAATCTTCCGATTAGTGAAAATCCGGTTGTTACCCTCCTCTGCTCTCTCACTGCTTCATCTTTCGCCTTCACGATTTTTCCGATAAACGGCGATATAAATATCGTCGAACTTGGCCCGACGCCGTACTGGGATATGGGGGAGCCGGGGAATCCACCTCATTAGAGATGAGAAGTATTATTTCGATGACGCCGCTTTTCACGTTGAAACAGTACGGCAAAAAATGCATGATACTGTAAATTTAAAATGCGACGGTGACCGCTCGCGAACTTGGAGGAACACTCAATGAAATATGGATATGGAAAACATCGTGTCTCGAGAAGATTGAGTTGTCTGAGGACCCGCATGCGGAATGGAATCGTGCCGCCGCCGACCGTGATGATCGTGCTGGCCGCCGTGCTGTGGCTCTGCGCGGCGGGATGCTCCGAGGACGACTCCACCTGCCCGGCCGACATCGAGGCGCCCCGCGTGGAGAGCACCTACCCGGTGGAGGGTGACACGCTGGTGCCGCCCGATACCCTTGTGACGGTCACATTCGACGAGATCATGGACCCGGCCACGATATCGGCAGGCACGTTCACCCTGGAAGGCCCGCGCGGCGCGGTCGCCGCAACCGTAACGTACCACGGCTCCACGGCGAAGCTCACGCCGTACGAACCGCTGGCCGGTCACTCGCTGTACACGGCGCGTATCGACGGCGGAGTCACCGACTTCGAGGGCAACCGGATGGGCGTGCCATACGCATGGTCGTTCACCACGGGCACTACATTCCTCCTGCTGTCGCCCGGCATCGAATACACGATTCGCGACACGGACGGGGACGGCGAGCCCGACGAGCTGGCCGGCGGCGGCCCGCCGGGGCGCCTCCTCATGGCGGGCGATGCCGGTGTACAGGAGGACCGCGCCGTCATGGAGTTCCCGCTCGGCGACATCGTGCACGACACGGTGCTGGAGGCGCTCGTCCTTATTACGTTCACGGAGAGTACACTGCCCTCCGCTCCGGGCGATATCGAGGGATGGGGATTTTCGGGCGACGGCGACGGCAATCTCTCCGATTGGAACGCCGGGGCACTCATCCGCACCCTCGAGGATACCGACCTCGGCGCCGGCACTACGATCGTCTTTCCGATGACGGACGCGATCAACGCCGCCCTGGCGTCCGGGGCGACGCACGTCGGATTCCGGATTGTCGTGACGGGGGGAGCGCAGGTCGAGATCGCCACCACGACCGGTACGATGCCGCAATGGGCGTCCAGAATATCACTCATATATTGAAACCGAATCGGAGTCGCCTCAAAGACGAGGACGGGACGGTGTGGTCAACCGTTCCCGTCTGCAAAAAAGGACGCGGGCTCCCGTCGTTCGCCCTACATGAATATCCACCGGTACAGCGCCCTGAGGCGCGAGAACTCGAGGCAAAGATGGCCGATACGCGGGGCAGACCACTTGAAGAGCCCGGGCAGAACATTCGAGATAATGCGCATGTTCTCGATGGCCTTGCGGGGGCGCAGGTAGAATGAAGTGTAGGCCTTCAGGAGGCGCCTGCTCAATTGCCCCGGCGTCAGCTTGTCGAGCCGTATGATCGGATTGAGGGCGGTGAACCGGCCCCAGTCATTCGTCAAAAGGTTGTCCTGCACCCGCTCGAAGAGCTTCGTGCCCGGGTAGGGTGTAAGGATCGAGAATTGGACCTTGACCGGATTGAGGGTCCGCGCGAAACTGATCGTTTCGTCGGCCGTCTTTTTTGTTTCATTCATCGCCCCGAGGATGAAGGCACCCGTCGCGCGCACGTTATTCTCGTTGAGAATCTCCATTGCGTGGAGTGCATCCTGAATGAGCGCCTTTTTTCCATACCCATCCAGCACTTCCTGGCTGCCGCTCTCGAAGCCGATGAACGTCCATCTGAATCCGGCCCGTGCCATTGTACGGATCATCTCGGGATGCTTCACGATGGTATCCACGCGGGACCAGGCCTCCCATATCAGGTCCCATCCCCGTGCGATGATCGCCTCGGAGAGTGCGATGGCACGATTCGGATCCAGGGTGAAATTATCCTCGACAAAGCAGAGGGCCCGGTAACCGTACTTCTCGTACAGCAGCTCTATCTCTTCGATTATATTCTCCACGGACCGCGCCCGCCAGCGGACACCGAAGAACTCGGAGGAAGCACAGAAGTTACAATTGAATGGGCAGCCCCGCGACGTGATCAATGTCGTCATCGGACGGCCGTTCATCTTTTCGTTGTAGTACTCGAGATGCAGGAGATCGCGTTTCGGGAACGGCAGGGAATCCAGATCGGTGATAAACGGTGTGTCGGGAGTCCTCACGATACGACCGGCGGACAGGTAGGATATGCCCTGCAACACTTCGAGTCCGCAGTCCCCGGACAGAAAATCGATAAGGTGCTTGAACGAGTGCTCCCCCTCGTTCCGCACCACGTAATCGACGACTCCGCTGGCCAGTGTTTCGTCATCGAGAAAGGTGACGTGCGGCCCCCCCATGACGACCTTTGCGCCCTGGTTTCTCGCATGCCGTGCGATCTTGAGGGAAACCGGGTACCGCGCCGTATCGACCGATATCCCGACGACGTCGTAGTCACCGTACCGGTATTTTTTCCAGTTGTCCTTGCCCACGTTGAAATCGACGATCGAAACACTATGTTTGTCGACAAGCATCGCTGCGAGATACGCAAGGCTCAGAGGCGGTCTTTGCAATCCTATGTTGTAGTAGGAAAAACCTACCGGCGGATTGACGAGTAGAATTCTCATGTTATTCCTTCTCCACGCGGACACTACTTTCTACCAGCTATCAAATCACAGCACACCCATGTGGATGATTGCTCCGTAGCTTTTGTGAACAGGTACAGGTATAAGACTAAAAACATTTTTCCGCTATAGTTAATACCTGGCCCCTAGAAGCGCCCCCGTCCTCCCCGCCTCTGGCCGCCGCCGCCACCGCCGCCACCACCACCGTAACCGCCGCCACCACCACCGTAACCGCCGCCACCGCCGCCACCGCCGCTCCTGCGCCGGCCTTCACCGCGAGGACGAGCCTCGTTGACGGTGATTGTCCGACCGTTGAGGTCCTTACCGTTCAGCCCTTCAATCGCCTTCTGCGCTTCGGCCCGATCCGTCATTTCCACAAAGCCGAATCCCTTGGACTCTCCCGTATATCTGTCCTTGATCAGATCTACCGAGTCAACGTTCCCGAACGCCTCGAAGGCCTGCCGCAGCTCGTCTTCGGTTGAGGTA